>DASWSZ010000135.1:0-7002 GCA_036402395.1 Methylophilus sp. | reverse complement strand
ATTATATTGGATTTAAATATGCCCAGAATGGGCGGCTTAGAGTTTTTGGACGTGATGCGTAAAGACGCAGCACTAATGCGCTCGGTAGTGTTTGTCATGACCACATCGGCCGCTGAAGAAGACCGTATTCGTGCCTACAACCATAATGTGGCGGGCTATATCTTAAAACAAAACCCAGGCCACACTTTTATCGAGGCAGTCTCGATGTTGGAACATTACTGGCGTGTGGTGGAACTGCCGGGGCAACTATGATGGATGGCTGCATACTGATCGTAGACGATGACGAAGTCGATAGAAAGACTCTTTGTCGCGGCCTAACTAAAATTGGCTGGCAAGGCCAAGTGGTGCAGGCCAGCAACTTTGACCAAGCCATGGAGTTGGTGGGCTTGCTGCAGTTAAACTGCATTTTTTTAGATTACAACATCCCCGGCACCAACGGCCTAGACATTTTGACGGCCTTGCGCGATAGCGAAAGCCGCGATGTGCCGGTGATTATGCTCACCGGTGAGGGCAATGAGCTGATTGCTGTAGAGGCCATGAAACGCGGCGCTTTTGACTATCTGCCTAAAGTGATGCTGGCCCCCGACATGATTTTGCGGGTATTGACGCAAGCCACCGAAAAACAAAAATTACTCAACCAATTGGCTGCCGCACGCGAGTTGCTGGAATATCAAGCGTCTTACGATAGCCTGACCGATTTAGGCAACCGCAATTTATTCAGGCGTGACCTTGATAGACGCATTGCTATCTCCAACCGTGACCATATTCCATTTTGCGTGCTCATGATGGATTTAGACCGCTTTAAATTGGCCAATGACACTTATGGCCATGATGCAGGCGACGCCGTGCTGATGGAAGTGAGCCGCCGTCTGATTGCCGCTAGCCGTGCCGAAGATACCTTTTATCGCCCCGGCGGTGATGAGTTTACGGCCATTATTAATATTGATAATAAAGACAATATTATGCCCATCGTGCAGCGCATTCATGCCTCGATTGCCATGCCGATTGAGTTCGGCCAGCACCGCATTTCGATTGGTATTAGCATAGGCATTGCCTATTACCCTAACGATGGCACGACCGCACACACCCTGATTCAAGCGGCTGATGCCGCCATGTATGTAGCCAAACAAACATCCCAAGGCATTGCATTTGCAGTCACTTCATGACGTTGCGTGTTAACCAAGAAAAAAGTATCAGCACTAAAATTTGGTGGCTATTTTTTGTAGCGGTGCTGTCTTTGGTTTGTACGTTAAGCATAGTCTACATCAAGCTTCACACAGTGATTGAGACCATAGAAGAGACCAGACGCCTAAGAGTGATTACCGATGAGTTAGGGTTGCTAGGTGAACATCTGATTGATATAGAAACCGGCCAGCGTGGCTATTTAATTACACAAGACCCCGCCTATTTGCAACCCTATCAAGCATCCACCGCCCAAATTGATGAACGTCTTCATAAGCTTAATCAATTGGTAAAAGACCCCGTGGGTAAAGCGTACCTTGAGCAGATGCTGCCTATTATCGAAGCCCGTATGGCGGTGGCCAGTGAAGCGATTGCATTAACGCAAAGCAATCAACTAAATGCAGCCATTGCGATCGTCAAAAGCGGCAAGGGTAAACTATTGATGGATAAGTTTCGCCACTTGCGCGCCAACATGCTGGAGAGAGAATTGAGCATGCTTAATGCGCATAAACAGCAATACGAAACCGATTTGTTTTATGTGCTGGTGACGTTGGTGGTAGGTGGGTTATTGGCTATTTTCGTCATGCTAATCTCTGCCATTACCATCAGTAAAACACTCAAAAAGCCTATTATGAATTTGCTGGAGGGCATACGTGCCATGTCAGAAGGGCGATCAGACTATCAAGTAACCGTGGCCGAGCAGGACGAAATTGGCCGGATTTCTGTCGCCTTTAACGAAATGGCTGACCACCTGATTGAATCGCGCAAAGTGAAAGAAGACATCATGGCTGACTTGCAGCGCAGTAACGCCGATTTGGACAAGTTTGCCTATGTGGCTTCGCATGATTTAAAAGCGCCGCTCAGAGGCATCCGTAGTTTGGCACAATGGATAGAAGAAGATGTGCGCGACAGTGCCAGCGCAGAAACGCTGGAAAATTTAAGTTTATTGCATAACCGCGTGGATCGGCTAGATGGCTTATTAGAAAGCCTGTTGGCGTACTCGCGCATAGGCTATAAAACAGCGCTTCCAGAGACGATAGACCTCGCCATACTAATTTCCGACATCGCGGATTATTTGGCCCCCGGCGTAGGCTTTTCTGTGCAGTATCAAGGCGACATTGCCAAAGTGCATACATCTAAATCGCCGTTAGAGTTGGTGTTGCGCAATCTCATCAACAACGCCATCAAGCATCATGATCAGCCCCATGGACAAGTCATCATTACCGCGCATGATATCGGCCGCCATATTGAGTACCGTGTGCAAGATGATGGCCCGGGCATTCCAGAAGCGTTTCATGCACGTATTTTTGAGATGTTTCAGACCCTTAAACCACGCGACCAAGTAGAAGGCAGTGGTATGGGGCTGGCTATTGTGAAAAAAACCGTGGAGTTGTTTGGCGGCGAGATACACATCATGGCTAACACGGCTAGCCAAGGGTCGACCTTTGTATTTACTTGGAAAAAATAAAGGGCTAAGTGCTTGTAATGAATACGGTTATGCCACCTCTAATTAGCATAGGTTTCGTTGTCAAGTCTGTTGATACTCCCCAACGCAGGGGTTGGTCAAATGGATTGTTAATGGCAAGCTTATGCATCGCTGCTATCCAATGTCGTCGCTATTGTTGGTTTAGGTTACATGGCTAACTTTAATTTTAATTCGTCATTTTCACGTAACGTCATCCTCAGCCTCATTTGGTATGGGCTGCTGGTGGCGATGTTTACGTTTTATGTGTATGCCGAGCGACAGGTGGATGCACTGCATCGTACGCGCTTGGTGTCTTTTCAGTTAGCTGATGAGTTGCGCCAATCTTCCGAAGACCTGACGCGCTTAGTACGTAGTTATGTTCAGACCAGTAACCCGATTTACAAGCAGCATTTTCAAGAAGTGCTTGATATTCGTAATGGTGACCATGTGCGGCCAGTCAATTACCAAGGTATTTATTGGGATTTAGTGTTGGCGGATAACAAGCGGCCACGGCCATACAGCCATCAAAAAATACCTTTATTGCAATTGATGAAACAACAAGGCTTTACGCCAGAAGAGTTAGCCAAGTTAGCCGAAGCCAAAGCCAAATCAGACGCATTAACCAAGATAGAGTATGCGGCCATGCGCATGATAGAGTCTGCCAACCCGCTAACTGACGCTAAGCGAGTTGAGGTCGCTATGTTGCTGCATAACCAAACGTATTATCAAGCAAAGTTTGGCATTATGCAGCCTATCGATAGCTTTAACCATATGATGGATCAGCGTACGCAGGTGGCGGTGAACCATGCGACTGACATGGCTTTTTACTTGCGTTGTTTATTCATTGTATTTGGCATCGTGCAATTTTGGCTATTATGGCGCACCTTTAGGCTACTGGGCAGCACCTTGGGCAGTAGTGTGGATACCGTACATGAGCATATTGCCAGATTGGGGCGAGGTGACATTGCCACGCCAATAGAAGTGAGCAAAGAGATGACAGGCAGCGTGATGCATTGGCTGGCAGAAACACAAACGAATCTGGCCAAAGTGGATGCTGAAGAAAAAGCCGCCAAAAAGCATAATCAACGGCTAACGCATTTGTATGCAGCACTTAGTCAATGCAATCAATCCATCGTGCGCTGCAATCATGAGGCTGAGTTATATGCGCAGATTTGTGAGGTGGCGGTGGTGTATGGCGGCTTTAGGTTTGCTTGGATAGGCTTGCTTAACGAGTACAACCAAGAGGTGACGCCGGTAGCGTCTTATGGTGAAGATGCTGACTATTTAGACGGCATTTTTATTACTGCTGATGCACAGCATGCAGCCGGTCAAGGCCCTACTGGTATTGTGCTTAGAGAAGATCGGCCATATTGGTGTCAAAATTATAAGCAAGACCCAGCAACGCTTGCCTGGCGTGCCCGTGCCGCCCAATATAACTGGGGCTCTTCAGCCTCGCTGCCTTTGCATCGCAATGGTAAAGTGATCGGTGCATTTGCCTTGTATTCTAGTGAGCTTAATGCTTTTGATGAGGATGCACGTAAATTGCTGGAAGAAATGGCAATCGATATTGATTTTGCGCTGGCGCGGTTTGATATCGAGCATGAGCGCGAACAGTACCGTAAAAACTTACAACACAGTGAAGAGAGCGCCAGATTGGTATTGGAAAACTCGCTCGATGCCGTCATTAATATGGACATCGATGGCAATATTATTGAGTGGAGCGGCGCTGCTGAAAGCATTTTTGGCTACCGGCGCGATGAAGCCATCGGACGTTTGTTGGGCGATTTAATTGTGCCGGAAGTGCACCGCGAGGCGCACGCGAAGGGCATGAAGCGCTTACTGACGACTGGTGAAAGTAAAATCATTGGTAAAGTGGTGGAGATTGTCGCCTTGCGCCGCAATGGTGAGGAGTTTCCGGTGGAATTATCGGTAGCGCAAATTAGACGTGGCGAAGAGTTGTTTTTTAGCGCGTTTATCAGTGACGTGACCGAGCGTAAAACTTCAGAAGCGCGCATCCAGTACTTAGCCAATTATGACGCGCTCACTGGCTTGCCCAATCGTAACCAGTTGAATGAACGTGTTAAATACGCCATCAGTATTGCGCATCGGCATCATCAAAAAATGGCCGTGATGTTCTTGGACATCGACCATTTTAAAGACGTGAACGATAGCCTAGGCCATAGCGTGGGCGACCATTTGCTAGTAGAGCTCGCCACGCGTTTTAGCTCAGTGGTGCGGGAGGAAGACACGGTCTCGCGCTTGGGTGGTGATGAGTTTATCTTTATGCTGCCCAACTCTGACGAATATGCCGCGGGTTTGGTGGCGCAAAAATTACTGCAAGTGATTCAGCGTCCGGTACAAATAGAGCACCATCAATTGTCCGTCACCGCGTCTATCGGCATTGCCAATTACCCCAACGATGGTACTGACCTTGAGGCCTTGCTGCGCAACGCCGATGTAGCGATGTATAAAGCCAAACAAGAAAATCGCAATGGCTACCGTTTTTATACCGCCAAAATGCAAACGCAATCGGCGCGCAATCTATTATTAGTGAACGCGCTACGCCACGCCATACAGCTTAATCAGCTGCAAGTGCATTATCAGCCACAAATCAATATTCAAGACAACCATGTGGTCGGTGTTGAGGCTTTGCTGCGGTGGCATCATCCAGAGCTGGGCATGATCGCACCGTCAGAGTTTATCCCCTTGGCCGAAGCCAGTGGCCTGATTGTGACCATGGGCGAATGGGTGTTGCGGCAATCGGTGCGGCAAGCCAAACACTGGTTAGATGCTGGTTTTCCGCCCATGATTATGGCGGTCAATTTGTCTGCCATTCAATTCCGTGATCCCGAGTTACCGCATTTGGTCTCACATATTCTGCAAGAAGAAGGCTTGCCGCCAGAATACCTAGAGCTAGAGCTCACCGAAGGCGTTGCGCTAGAAGACCCACAAGGCGCCATCACCTTGATGGATGCGCTACACGAACTGGGCATCCGCATGTCGATTGACGATTTTGGCACTGGTTATTCTTCTTTAAGCCACCTCAAACGCTTTAAAGTCTACAAACTTAAGATAGATCAATCATTTGTGCGCGATATTAGTACGGACGAAGAAGACAAAGCCATTGTCATCGCCATTATTCAACTAGCGCGCAGTCTAGGCTTAAAAACCATTGCCGAAGGCGTAGAAACTGCAGCGCAGTTAGCCTTCTTGCAGAAGCAACTGTGTGACGAAGTGCAAGGCTATATGTTTAGCAAACCGTTGCCACATCATCAATTAGAAGCGTTTTTGCATAAGCAATAACATCAGTGTAATCAGTTGGTTATCAGTTGTTTCGATTTTCAAATACATTAAACAAAGTCGTTGAATAAGCGTAGGGTGCACTTGCTTGCAGTGCGCCGAATGCAATATTCTCTTTCGCCCTAGTGCGAGTTACTTTTTTTGCTTGCCCAAAACAAAGTAACCAAATAAAAAGGCACCCCGCTGCCGCTTAATTCCTGCGCGTGTTTCAGCCATTGCTGGAGGCTTGCGCAACTCGACCAACCTAGCGATGCACTGCAATCGCTAGGTCTGGGACTCGGACAGTGCGCGCCTCTTAATCCGCAATGGCCTCACATGCTCGGCGCGGCAAAGGGGGTTGAAAGTCAACACCAGTTGAGCACGTAACTTAGCCTTTTTTAACTACCAAACTTACAAATTTCGTCATTCCGACGGGAGCAACTGTTAAGTTGCCAACCACGTAATTCAAAGGGTTTTAGCTTTTAGATTCACTTTAAACTGGATTCCCGCCTACGCGGGAGTGACGCAGAGGGTTTTACCTAACTTGCATATTTTTAAAATCTACGATGGCTCGTCATCACCTAAACCCTTGGCGGCAAGCCGAGCAACACAGTAAAGCAAAGAGTATTCGTCGAGGACTTGTTTGAGCACCGCAACAGCTTATGATGTGTGTAAGCTGTTAGGGCGAGTTCCGCGGACGCTTTGCTTTGCGAGTAGCGCAGGGAAGCTGTAAGCCTTGAAGCAGGGTGTGGTTTTCTTTGATTACTTTCTTTTGCACACACAAAAGAAAGTAATTAGCTGTCGGGCTACCCCAATTAGTATCGGAAGTGGGCACTTGTTTCAAGTGCCCATTTTTATTTCTGCTTAATTCATTAGCAATAATTAATCCTTGTAAATTTCCGCTGACTGAGGCTTCATCGTTTGTCACTTTGATTTCTGTTGAATTGCACTCAGAATTGACCCACCAAGCGATATAAATTGCACTAGAAATTGACCCACGTACCGATACTGTTCTGCTCAACCTATGAGCAGGAGAATGGGAGTGATCACCGTGGAACTATTAAGTGTAATCAGAC
>DASWSZ010000134.1:0-3421 GCA_036402395.1 Methylophilus sp. | reverse complement strand
TACATGACTCACCAGACCTCTTTAACCAGCCAGCCAGTCTCAGCTGTTGAGCCTGACTGGCGTCGGGAGAAAAAAGATTTTTTTGAATGGAATCCTTCTAAATCATTGCTCGCATCAATTCGTCGATATCAGCATTCTTACCAACTATTTTATGTATTAAAACCGATATGTAAAATAGTTGCGGTAGCACAGCACCGTTTTTGGTCTGTGGTCACTGGTGCTGATATTCCATTAAACACGCAAATTGCAGGTGGGCTTTTAATACCTCATCCTAATGGTATTGTTATTCACCCTGACGTAAAAATTGGGCCTAATTGTTTAATATTGCAGCAAGTGACAATCGGTAGCGTGGAGGGGGGTGGCACACCTTCTATTGGCGGTCATGTAGATATTGGCGCAGGGGCTAAGGTGCTAGGTGGGTTAACGGTAGGCGATCACGCTAAAATCGGTGCCAACGCTGTGGTGCTAATAGATGTGCCAGCCAATAAAGTTGCCGTTGGTGTACCAGCACGCATACTGGGTTAGTTATGTATATGTTCGCTAGATTACTTAAGCAGCAGGGCTTTAATAGCGTCAGCGCTAAAAGTAATGATAAGCCATATTTTCAAAGGATTGCTGTGTGATAGTGTTAGATTATGCGATTGTTGTGATCGCGCTAGTGTTGTTCATCCCCGTCTTAATTTTGTGTACGCAAGTGCTATTAGCTGCGTGGTCATTAGGTAGCGCGTCGCAGGTCTTGCCAGTAAATGCTATCCGTCGCCCCAGCGTGGCTGTGATTGTGCCAGCCCACAACGAAGAACACGGTTTGGCAAATACGCTGGCGCACATCATGCCGCAAATGACCGCAGATGATCAGCTGGTGGTGGTGGTGGATAACTGCACTGACCATACCGCGGAGGTGGCGCGCGCTTCTGGTGCCATCACATTGGTACGTTTTAATCAGCAGTACCGGGGCAAAGGCTATGCGCTGGATCATGGCATGAAGTATCTGCATAAACATCCGCCAGAAGTGGTGATGATAGTAGATGCCGATTGCGAAATTTCAGCGAATTTAATCGACACCTTAGCTAAGCAATGTGTGGCGCTGCAAAGGCCGATACAAGCCAACTATGTGATGCAGTTTCCCAGCACTAAAAGTACTAAACAACAGGTGGTAGAGTTTGCTTGGTTAGTCAAAAATACCATCAGACCGTTGGGTTATCAACAGTTGGGCTTGCCTTGCCAGTTGATGGGCACGGGTATGGCGTTTAGCTGGCACGACCTAGCGCAATCTAATTTAGCCAGTGGTCACTTGGTGGAAGATATGAAGCTGGGTCTGGATTTAGCGCAGGCTGGGCGCTATCCATATTACACGCAGGCGGCGGAAGTGAAAAGTTACTTTCCTACCAGTCTAGAAGGCTTGGCAACGCAGCGTGCACGCTGGGAACACGGCCATTTAGGCGTGATTGTGACAGAGTTGCCAAAGTATTTGTGGTCTGCCATACGGCAAAAACGTTGGGCGATGTTGGCGCAAGTATTGGATTTAATGGTGCCGCCACTGGCCTTATTATTCGTCAGTGCAGTTGCACTTTGGTTGGTCGCTTTAGTCGATTGGTGGCTTAGTCACAGTGTTTTACCTTTGGCCCTAGCCACTGGTGTGCTAGGATTGCTAGGTTCTGGTATATTGCTTGCTTGGTTGTTTTTCGGCAGAAAAATTATTGGCTTAAAAAGTCTATTACTTGCGCCAATTATTTTATTAATGAAAATCCCACTCTACATTAAGTTTGTCGTGAGCCGACAAGTGGATTGGGTGAGATCTAAACGAGACCAACATTAAGTACAGCGATGCATAAGAAAATTCATTTGTTTGATATAACCATAGACCGCCTCACCATGCAGGAGACGGTGGAAACAATCAGCAGTTGGCTACTGTCCGACGAGCGCCATAATCGATATGTGGTGACCCCTAATGTAGACCATATTGTTAATTTAGACGCCAATGCTGCCTTTAAACAGGCTTATCAAAAAGCGTCATTGGTGGTGGCGGATGGCCGTCCTGTGGTGTTGGCATCCAAATTACTCGGTCAGCCATTGCCAGAAGTCGTCCCCGGCAGTGATTTAGTGCCGGCTATTTTCAATTATTTTCAATATCAGCTAAATAAACCACTCACCGTATTTTTATTAGGCGCCATGCCAGGTGTTGCTGAAAAGGCGGCTGAGCAGATGGCGCTTAGTTGGCCCAATGTGCAAGTAGTAGGCTTATATAGCCCAGATTTTGGCTTCGAAAAATCGGAGCAAGTGAGTCAGCAGGTGGCTGAGCGGGTAAGTAAAACACAACCAGATATCGTGGTGTTTGGCGTCGGTGCGCCCAAGCAAGAATTATGGTCCGCACAATATGGTCATTTGTTGAATAGCAAAGTCATTTTATGCGTAGGCGCTACTATCGATTTTTTAGCAGGTGAAAAATCAAGGGCGCCAATGTGGGTGAGAAAAATTGGGTTTGAATGGCTACACCGCTTATCTACCGAGCCTAAACGGTTGGCGAAGCGCTATTTATATGATGCGTTAGTGTTTCCGCTTTTAGTATTTCGCGCTTGGAAAGCCAAATAAAGCTTAAGATGCTATAAATAAAGCTATTAGCCTTTCACGCAATATAATTTTGGCTAATAGATTACATGGACTAAATGATACAGATACAAGGAAAAATATGTTACTAAACAAAAGTCTATCCACCACATTGATTTTCACATTAGGCTTAATGCTGGCGGGCTGTTCTACGCCAGAAGAAAAAGCGCAAAAATACTATGACAAGGGTATGCAGCTGATAGAGAGCGACCCTAATAAAGCCAAGCTGGAATTTCAAAATGCGCTGCAAATGAAAAAAGACATGCCAGAGGCTATTTTTGGCTTGGCCTTAATTGCAGAAAAACAATCGGATTGGCAAGCGTGTTTTGGTTTGCTGAATAAAGTGCTGGATCTCAAGCCTGCGCATTTAGAGGCCACTGTAAAGCTGGGTCAGTTGTATTTGGCAGCGGGTGATGTAGAGAAAGCAAAAAAACAGGCTGAAGATGCTGTCAAAATTCAAGCAGACCATGTGCCCACTGCCATGTTGCTGGCCGCTATAGACTTGAAAGAGCGTCGTTTTGCGGATGCGGTGACTAAAGCCAATGCCGTATTGAAAAAAGATGCACAAAATGCAGATGCTTACATGATTTTAGCGTCTGAGCGTTATTCACAACAAGATATTCCTGCTGCATTAACGTTGCTTGATAAAGGCATAGCGGTAGATGCGAAAAATATCGTGATGTACTTCTTTAAAATCAGTATGTTAGAAAGTAGTGGCAATCTGGCTGGGGTGGAGTCTACCTACCAAGCAATGATTAAGGCTATCCCTGAAAATGAAGAAGTGCGCGGTAAGTTTGCAGAGTTTTTGTTTAAACAA
>DASWSZ010000133.1:0-44065 GCA_036402395.1 Methylophilus sp. | reverse complement strand
ATCTGCACAATATGCATATGCGTTGGTCAGACGAAGTGTCTATCATGCATGACCTGCCAGCCGGCGTGACCCCTAGCTTTGAGGAGGGCGTGCTGATGGTGCTGCCAGAGTACCGTGCCCGCATCAAACAAGTGGTAGAAGAGTGCATGCGCTACGGTAAATCGTACGATGAAGAATTTCCCAAAATCACCGCAAAAAATAGATTGATATGGGTGCGCACTGTCGGGCATGCGGTGCGCGATGCCCATGGCGATATTGTGCGGCTAGAAGGTGCGTTTCAAGATATCACCGCCTATAAAAATCTGGACATTTTTAATCGTAAGCAAACGCTTATTCTAGAAAAAATAGCCTCGGGTACGCCCTTAATCAGCGTGCTGGAAGACTGTATTCAGTTAATTGAAGCGCAATATCCTGATTTGATAGGTGCCGTCAATTTTATCGACAACAGCGGTAAATACCTTAAAACCGGCACTTCGTTTAACTTACCAGAAGAATACTTGCATGCCATCAACGGCGCTGAAATTGGCCCAGCTACAGGCTCTTGCGGCACCGCGGCTTATTTACAAAAAGAAATTATCGTCAGTGATATTGCTACTGACCCGTTGTGGATACCTTATAAAGAGGTTGCGCTTAAGCACCAACTATTGGCCTGTTGGTCTTGGCCACTGCTGTCTAGCCAGCACAAAGTCATCGGCACGTTTGCCGCCTACTCACGCACCATTGCACTACCCACTGAAGAAAAAGTCAAACTGATTAGTTCGGTGGCTAAAACCATCGCCATCGCCATCGAAAAAGAACTGGCCTCTAATCAAATACGCTTACTCGGTTCTGCCATTGAACGACTGGACGACATTGTACTGATTACCGAAGCCCAGACGCGGAACGACCCGGATCCCACCGTAGTATTTGTCAATGATGCTTTTGAAAAACACACCGGCTTCAGCAAAGCCGACATCATTGGTCAATCGCCCAAATTACTGCAAGGGCCGGCTACACAAGAGCAAGAGCTGGCGCGTATTCGCGCCGCTATACAGCAATGGCAGCCTGTGCGTGGCGAGCTGATTAATTATAAAAAATCGGGCGAGCCGTTTTGGCTGGAGCTAGAAATTGCACCCATAGCTGGCGCCAATGGCGAATACACGCATTGGGTCTCGGTGCAGCGCGATATTAGCTTGCGCAAAGCCTCTGAGCTAGAAATGGCCAGATTAAACCGCGCCTTGCGTATGCTGAGCGCCTGTAACGATGTGCTGATACGGGCTGAGGATGAGCAGCATCTGATTAACCATATTTGCCAGTTAGCGGTGGACATTGGCGGCTACCGTATGGCGTGGGTCGGCTATACCGAGGACGACGAAGCACAATCGATTACGCCTGTGGGCAGCTATGGCGCCAGCGATGCGTCGTTTCTAACTAATCTTAAATTAAGCTGGTCCGCTAGCAGCCCGCGCGGGCAAGGGCCAGGCGGCAAAACCATACGCTCAGCCAAGACGGTGTTTGTTGAGGATATTGCGCAAGACCCCAGTTACCCCGCCATCGATTTAGCGTTGGCGCAAGGTTATGTAGGCTTGGTATCGCTGCCCTTGATAGACCCGGCCAAGCAACACTGCTTTGGCTTATTGGCTATGTATGCGCCAGAAGTGCTGGCCATGCAGGCCGAAGAAATCAAATTACTGGAAGAATTGGCTGAAGACCTGAGTTTTGGCATCTTGAATATTCGCGCAAAAATTGAGCAGGCGCGTATCCAATCCGCCATGCTACGCGTAGCCTCTAGCGTGTCTTCGCCCACCAGCAATCAATTTTTTGTGCAATTGGTGGACAATATGGCGGCCGCTACCGATACGGATGCCGCCTTTATTGCCAGACTATTACCGAATGACACGAGCAAAGGGCGCACGCTGGCGGCCATGGTCGATGGCAAAGTCATCGACAACATTGAATATGATATTGCCACCAGCCCATGCCGGCATTTAATCGAATCTGAGCATTTTATTCTGTCTAAATCGCTGAGCGAATGCTTTAAACCCAGTGCCACCATGCTGACATTGGGCATGAAAGATTACATAGGTCAGCGCTTGGTCAGCAACAAAGGCGTGTTGATAGGCATGGTGTTTGTGATGAAACGCCAGTTCATCAAGCAAACTGATTTTATTATTTCTACGCTCAAAATTTTTGCCACGCGTGCTGCGGCAGAGATAGAGCGCCAAGATTACGACCGCCATATTAGCGAGCAAGCTTCACTGCTGGACAAAGCACAAGACGCCATTATTGTGCGTGACATGCAACACCATATTCAGTTTTGGAACAAAGGCGCAGAGCGCTTATATGGCTGGTCACAGCAAGAAGCCTTAGGCCGCTCCATTGTCGAGCTGCTGTATATTGAGAGTAGTGACTATTACGCAGCCAACACCCAACTACTAGAAACCGGCGAGTGGAAAAAGGAAGTGAGCCAACGCCGCAAAAATAACAGCGAGCTGTTTGCCGAGGTGCACTGGACCTTGGTCAAAGATGATAAAGGTCAGCCGCTGTCGGTGTTGTGCATCAATACCGATGTCACCGAGCGCAAAATTGCCGCGGAAAAAATTCAGTATTTGGCTTTTTACGACGCACTGACAGGCTTGCCTAATCGCCTATTATTGCAAGACAGGCTGCAACACGCGATTGCCAGCAGTGCGCGTAGCCACAAGTTTGGCGCCTTACTGTTTATTGATATCGATAACTTTAAAACCATTAACGACACCATAGGCCACGCTGCGGGCGATCTGCTATTAAAACAAATTGGCGCACGCTTTGTCGGCATGACGCGGCAAAGTGATACCGTGGCCAGACTAGGCGGCGATGAATTTATTATTCTGCTGGAAGAGCTTAGCCCCAACCCCGCCGAAGCGGCCATACAAAGCCAAAACTTTGCAGAAAAACTGATTCGCTTGTTCAAAACGCCGTTTGACTTAGAGCAACACCTCTACCACAGCTCGCCCAGTATAGGCATCACACTGTTTGTCGATGAACAACAGTCGGTCAATGAGCTGTTAAAACAAGCCGATTTGGCCATGTACCAAGCCAAAGCCGCCGGTCGCAATACCTTGCGTTTTTACGATCCAGACATGCAAACCTCTGTGAGCCACCGTGTGCAGTTAGAAAACGATTTACGCGTAGGCGTGAAGAAAAACGAATTTATCTTGTATTACCAACCGCAGTTTAACCATGCAAATGTATGCATAGGGGCAGAAGCCTTGCTGCGCTGGCAACATGGCTACACTATGATTCCACCGAATGCGTTTATTCCTTTGGCTGAAGAAACCTTGCTGATTATTCCGATAGGCGAGTGGGTGCTGAAAACCGCATGTGAGACCTTGGTGAGATGGCAAAGCATGCCGGCGCTGGCCAGTATGACGCTAGCGGTCAATATTAGCGTCAACCAGTTCCGTCAGCCTGACTTTGTTAGCCGGGTCAAACGCATATTAAAACGCACCGGCGTGAACCCAGCCATGTTGGAATTTGAACTAACCGAAAGCCTGTTTGCTGAAAACATTGCTGACATTATTCAAAAAATGACCGCCTTGAAAAAACTTGGTATTAGTTTCTCGCTAGATGATTTTGGTACCGGCTATTCCTCACTTAATTACCTCAAGCGCTTGCCGCTCAACCAGCTTAAGATTGACCAATCGTTTGTACGCGACGTTTTGGTGGATAACCATGATGCCTCGATTTGCCGCAGTATTATTACGCTGGCGCACAGTTTAGATTTAGAGGTGATTGCCGAAGGCGTGGAAATGCTGGCACAAAAAGAGTTTCTCAATCAACAGGGCTGCCACTTGTACCAAGGCTACTATTTTAGCCAGCCCTTACCCTTGGTGGCGCTGGAATCCTATGTGAACAACAAGGCGGCAGATTAATGCAGCCTTTCAGTGTAGGGTTGAAATTGGCCAAAAAGAATGACTTAACTTCCACGCAGCATGTGCTCGCAGTGACGGGTTCGCTGTCATTGCAAGGAACGCATGTGACGTAGTAATCCACTCATCTATGCTACAACAGCTTTACTTAATGGGTGGACGCTAATGCCAGCTGGATAACGACTAGCGGCTACTCGTTTAAAAATCCAGCGGATCCACATCCACCGCCCAACGTACTTTATTCGCCAGCGTACTGGCTCTAAGGGCCGGCACTAAATATTTCAATAACGCTTGCAAGGCTGGTCGTTGCTGGCTTTGCATCAACACAAAAGCACGCTCCATGCTTTTTAAGCGCTCCATTTGCGGGCGCACCGGGTCATATACAGTCACGTCATCATGCCAATGCCGCGCCAAACTAAAGGCATGATTTAAAAACTGATGCACCAAGCCGTAATCAGCGGCCTCTGCGCGTAACAGTACGGTAAACACATACGGTGGAAACTGCATGCTCTTGCGTTCTTCCAGCAAGGTATTGGCGTACTCGGCGTAATTTTGCGCGCGCAACGCATGAAATAATTCATGTTGCGGAAAGCTGGTTTGTATCAACACCTCACCCGCTACCTCGCCACGCCCAGCGCGGCCAGACACCTGCATCAGCTGCGAAAACAAACGCTCGCTGGCTCTAAAATCTGGGCTATACAAAGCGCTGTCGGTATCCATCACACCCACCAAAGTCAGGTTAGGAAAGTCATGGCCTTTGGCCAGCATTTGCGTACCGACCAAAATATCAATCTCACCTTGATGCACTAGGCTTAACATCTGCGTTAAGGCATCTTTGTTGCGCATGCTGTCACGGTCTACCCGCGCAATACGCGCCGAGGGAAACAACTGGCCTAAGGTTTCTGTTAAGCGCTGTGTGGCTTGGCCGACTGGTTTTAAGTCGGCATTGCCACAGCTTGGGCATTGCAGCGGAATTTTTTGCTCATGACCACAATGGTGACACTTAAGACGGCGTTGGCTTAAATGCACCACCAGCTTGGCCGAACAGCGCGTACAGCTAGACAACCACTGGCAGGCATTGCAATGCAATACCGGCGCATAACCACGCCGATTGATAAACAATAAACTCTGCTCGCCTAGTGCTAAGCGTTTGCGTATGGCCTCGATTAACAGTGGCGATAAGCCATTCTCAACAGGGGATTTGGCGATATCAATGCAAAATATTTTGGGCAAGGCGGCGTTTTCTACCGCACGTTGTTGCAACGTCAGCAAGCCATAACTTTGTTTTTTATGGTTGAGAGTGGTCGCGTTGTACCAAGTTTCGAGTGACGGCGTAGCACTGCCCAACACGATAGGTATATTCAACTGTTTTGCACGTACCATCGCCACATCGCGGGCGTGATAGCGCAAACCGTCTTGCTGCTTGTACGAGCCATCATGCTCTTCATCTATCACAATCATGCGCAAATGCGGCATGGGCGTAAATACACTTAAGCGCGTACCGATGACAATTTTGGCCGCCCCCGTTTTTGCAGCTAGCCAGTGTTGTAAGCGCTCACTCTCGCTCAAGTTGCTGTGCAGCGTCACTAAGGCGTACTGGCTCAGGCGATTTCTAAAACGCGCCTCCAACTGTGGCGTTAAATTAATTTCTGGCACCAGCACCAATATTTGGGCGTTTGGCTGCGCTAATACCGCTGCCAACAACTGGATATACACCTCAGTTTTGCCAGAACCAGTAATGCCATATAACAACCACGGTTTAAACGTATCGCGCTGCGCTAGCACAGCGTGTATAGCCGCTTGTTGCTCGGCATTAAGAACCGGCGCCACATCCGAGGACGGCATAGACGCGGGCACTGCGACGACTTGTTGCGAACTGACACAGCCAAGCTCAGTTAAATGCGTGATGGCTTTGCGCCAACTGGCTGAAATCTCGGCTAATTGCTGTTCTGACAAGGTAGGCTGCTGCGCAAACGCAGTGAGTACACGTTGCAATACCACTTGGCGTTTTTCTATAGTTGCTGTTGGTGCATGCAGCAACGTATAGACAAAAGATTTGCGCGACACCGCAGGCTTAATTTGGCGCATGCGCAACGGTAAGGTGGACAGCAAGGTTTGTCCGAACGGGTAATGGTAATAATCTGCACAAAACTTTAGCAATGGGTAAGTGTGCTGATCAAACGCTTCATCATCAAACACCGCGCTAATGGTTTTTAATTTATCCAGCGGCACTTCTGTCGTGTCTGCAGTCGCCAGCACCACACCCACCAAGTTGCGGCCAGCAAACGGCACCACCACACGATTACCCACGCGTACAGCCAAGCCATCACTGCTGTAATCAAATAAGCGATTGAGCGGCACATCTAGCGCGATATTTAAAATTTGCATGGTGGAAGGGTTATGTTGGTTATGCATGCTTGAATGAAATATGAGGTCAGCCGAAAAGTCCTGATTAAACAGAATAGCGCGTTTGCTCAAAATGCCAAGTTTTAACAGAAATGAGTGCTTAATTAGGTTAAAATAGCTTTTTTTCTACCAATGTTGTTTAAATTTTCAAAAAACAACGATACGCCACCCTTGAAACACATTATCACAGAGTTATTATTAAGCGCCGCCCATTCTATAGTGGAAGATACCAGCCATTTAAACGTGGTGTTAGAACGGCCTAAATCGGCTGAGCATGGTGACTTTGCCACCAATATTGCCATGCAATTAGCAAAACCGCTACGCCAAAATCCACGCATGATTGCCGAAAGTTTAATTAAAGCGCTGCCTGCCAGTGACTCTATTGCCAAAGTAGAAATTGCCGGCGCTGGATTTATTAATTTTTTCTTAAGCGCACAAGCCAAACATGCCATCGTGCCACAAGTATTAACATCGGGCGCCGAGTTTGGCAATAATCACAACGGACAAGGTACTCAAGTGCAAGTGGAATTTGTCTCCGCCAACCCAACCGGCCCGCTGCATGTCGGCCATGGTCGCGGCGCGGCGGTGGGCGATTGCTTGTGCCGTATATTGGCTGCCAACGGTTGGCAAGTTACGCGCGAATTCTATTACAACGATGCTGGCGCGCAAATTGATAATCTGGTGATTTCGGTATTGGCGCGCGCCCAAGGCATTGCCACCGATGACGCCCGCTTTCCAGAAAACGGCTATCGCGGTGATTATATTGTAGAAATTGCCAATGCCTACTTAGCAAAAAGTACAGTCACGGCAGATGACATGCAAGTGACTGCGAGCGGTGACCTAAATGACACTGAATCGGTACGTGCGTTTGCAGTGGCCTATTTACGGCATGAGCAAGATTTAGATTTAAAAGCATTTCAAATCAAATTTGATGTGTTTTCACTCGAAAGCGCGCTGTACAGCACAGGCAAAGTAGCAGCAACGGTACAAAATTTAATCAACAGCGGTCACACCTATGAGCAGGACGATGCGCTGTGGCTACGTACCACCGATTTTGGCGACGACAAAGACCGTGTGATGCGTAAAACCGATGGCGGCTATACCTATTTTGTGCCTGATGTGGCTTACCACTTAGACAAATGGAACCGCGGCTTTAAACGTGTCATTAACGAGCAGGGCGCAGACCACCATAGCACCATTACCCGCGTGCGTGCTGGCTTGCAGGCGTTGAATGTAGGCATTCCACCAGCGTGGCCAGACTACGTGTTGCACCAAATGGTGACAGTGATGCGTGGCGGTGAAGAAGTCAAACTGTCTAAACGTGCTGGCAGCTACGTAACATTGCGCGACTTAATTGATGAAGTAGGCTGTGATGCAACGCGCTACTTTTTGGCAGCACGCCGTGCCGATTCACAATTGGTATTTGATATAGATTTAGCGCGCGCGCAAACCAATGACAACCCTGTGTACTATATTCAATATGCCCACGCCCGTATTTGCAGCGTGCTAGCGCAATGGGGTGGCGATGTACAGACATTGCAAACGGTAGATTTAAGCCCACTGACGGCCGCCAGTGAAGCGGCGCTGATGCAAACCTTAAGCGCTTACCCAGAAGTGGTGGCAGATGCTTGTACCGAATTATCACCGCACAGCATTGCCACTTATTTAAAAGCACTGGCGAGTGATTTACACAGCTATTACAATGACACCAAATTTTTGGTCGACGATGAAACCACCAAGTGCGCACGTTTAGCCCTGATTGCGGCGACGCAACAAGTGCTTAAAAACGGCCTCGCGCTGCTAGGTGTTTCTGCACCAGAAAAAATGTAAAGGGATCACATGAGTAGAGATTACAAACCCAGCCCAAAAAAAACCAGTAACGGCAAAGGCAGCCCATTTTTATCGGGAGTGTTGCTAGGGATTATTTTAGGTGTAGGCGCTTCAGTCGCGTTGACGATGTACCTAAAAGGTGACCAAAGCCCATTTAGCACCGCTGAGCAAGAAGAAACGACGATTAAGCCAAGTAAAGCGGCTAAAAAGAAAGTGTCTGAAACCAAAGTCAGTGAAAATAGCCCAGAAGAAAAAAAGCTGGAAGACCCGAATAAATTTGATTTTTATACCATACTGCCAGACACCGAAAGCAAGGTCACCGAGCAAGAGGTAAAAAACAATACCACTATTAAAAAAGACAGCTACTTTTTGCAAGTGGGCGCGTTTGAAAATGAAGACGACGCCGACAATATGAAAGCCAAGCTAGCATTACAAGGCTTTGAAGCGGTGGTGCAAACGGCGGTCATCCCCGAAAAGGGGACTTGGCATCGGGTAAGAGTTGGTCCATTATCTGACGTGGATGAAATCAATAAAGCGCGCAGCGATTTAACTTTGAACGGATTTAATGCAGACTTAATCAAAGTGCATACGGAAGCAACGCCCAATTAATTGTCATCGCAAGCTTCTGTTGATGCGTTACACTAGTCGCAACTCACCTTTAAATGTAAGGAAATCACAACCATGAAAAAAATACTCACCAGTTTATTACTGCTTTTAAGCACTCACGTGATGGCTGGCGCCGCAGTAGCGCCAACCACCGGCAACCAATTTGATGCCGTGGCACAAGTGATTCCTACCGACAATCCTGCCAAAATCGAAGTATTAGAGATTTTTTGGTATGGTTGCATCCATTGCTACCAAATGGAGGCCCCATTAAATGCGTGGGTTAAAAAATTACCGAGCGATGTCTACTTTAAGCGTATCCCAGGTTTACCAAACGCAAGCTGGGCACCCATGGCTAAAACGTTTTATGCCTTAGAAACCTTAGGCATTGCAGAAAAATTGCATACGCCATTGTTTGAAGCTATTCACAAACAAAAAACGCTTAACCCAACCGATGAAAAAGGCGCGATTGAATGGGTGACTAAGCAAAGTGGTTTGGATAAATTAAAAGTAGAACAAGCGTTTAAATCATTCACGATTAACACCAACCTTAACCGCGCAGCGCAGATTTTTAAAGCCTCAGGCGCTACTGGCGTACCTAGCTTAATTATTGATGGTAAATTTATTACTTCTAGCACCATGAGTGGTGGCAATAAAGAAGCGATTGATGTGGCCAATTACATTATTGCCAATGTGCGTAAAGACAAAGCAGCGGCTGTTAAAAAGTAGTGCCGAAATAAAGCTAACGTAGTGAAGTATTAATGCTAGCTTTAGCTAAATAAAAAACCCGCTTTGGCGGGTTTTTTATTATTCAGGATTTGAATGAAGGTATGCAGTCAGTGTTTAACTATCACGTTTGATTAGGTTTTAATTGCTTAAATGCTTTGTAATAGTAACCTTCCTCTGGTTCATTACCCTGTGCAATATCTAACATCATTTGAAGGCTCCAAATTGGACCATATATGACGTCATCAGGATTTGCTCTATCGGGTAACATGTCAGGGTCTATTGCAAGCTCAAAATTTATAAACCACCACTTTTCAAGTTTAGCGAAAATCGTAACTAAATCTTCAAATTTTGAAGTATCAAAGTTTCGATTTGCAATAGATATAAACTCCATTGGGTTGTGAGCAACTTCATTGCGATGTTGCCTAATGGAGTCAATGCTGTCCATATCTGATTGCTCAATTGCATCCATTTTCTTGAACCATAACAGAGATGCATAAAATTTGCTTTTTGACAGGGCAAGTACCTCGGTTTTGTATTCTTCACTAACGTTTAAACCATCTTCTTTAAAACCGTTAGTAAAGAAAGATTCAGGTTTTTCAATAACTCTCCCTTTAAACATTTCATATGATGTTATGAAAAGAGAAATAGCAATCAAATTTCTCTTTAACGTTTCTGGGTTTAAGAACTTCTCCCAAGATTCGTTATGGTCTGACATTTAGAACTCCAACTATTATTAGCACCCTGTGAAGAGTGATTCGTGACTGGCTAAAAATTTAAAGCATAACAATTAGTAGCCTACGCTTTTTTAGACAACCAGCGTCCAATCAGCGTATCTGGCAGTTCTTTGCCTGTCACCAAGTAACTAATGGTGCGCACATCGTTAATTAGGTATTTTTGTACCGATTTGGCGCTGTCTTGGCCACAACATAAAATGCGGTCACCCAGCTGAATCTCAGTCTCTAAATCTGGCAACATAATGTTTTCTTCGCCGCGCACCAGCATAATCGGCACAATGGCTAAATGCGTTTCGCCACTGCCGGGGTTCATAATGAGGTGCTTAAGCAATACCGTTACGCCATCTTTGAGTAACTGACACAGGGCTAAGGCATGCGCGGGCTCTACGCGTATGCCCCAAGTGTCTGGCACGCGCTCACCGACGGCTGAGACTAAGCGCGCGATGACACTATTAGCCCAAGCATTGCTGTGCGCGCGCGACAAGGCCAAGAACTCTGACAACATGGGCGATACCATATACGACAAGCAGGTGTGCGCAATAATATCGCTGGGTTGCATCATAATGTCGGCATTGGAATGTTCAAACAAAGGCTCGTTATGGCGCTTATTTTTACGCGCAATGACAAACAAATTGGGGTTAAGCTCCTGCGCCGTCATTACTATAGATAAGTTATTAATGTCATTGTCCGTACCCGCCACGATGCCCACCGCGTCATGAATGCCCGCTTGCTCTAATACATGCGCCTCGACACCACTGCCCACAATACATTCCAAACAGGCGGTACCGACAGGATCAGCCTCGATGATGGTAATGTGCATGTTCTCGCGCTGTAAACTTTGCACTACCGATTTACCAAAGCGGCCATAACCGCAGACTATCCACTTACCAGCCGGTACCGCCGACGGCACTTCTACAATATCACCCGGCACCCGCGTCAGCCACTCGTGCAGTAGGTAGGTGCCTAAGCAATTGACTTCCATGGCTAAATGTTCAGCAAATATCTTGTAGGGATTAATAATATGGTTGGTGCCAAATGACGCCATATTGGCAGCAATTACATCGTTCTGTACGCGCGCGAGTACGCGGAGGTCGGGCTTAATCAGCTTTACCGCCACTGCAATCGCCAGATTGGCATGGTCATCATCGGTTAATGCTGCAACCCCTTGACACATGGGGTTGCTTAAGCCGGCACTGAGCAAAATGTCTGGCATTTTGGCATCGGCACACAAGTAGGGCACATTAAATTGATAATCCGTCATACCCAGCTCATGCACACGGTCTTGCTGAATTTCTACCACCACCACCCGCAGTTCGTTTTTATCCAACGCGCGCACTAGTTCGCTACCGGTTTCACCATAGCCGCAAATCAGGTAAAACGGCTCGTGCAGATTTTTGACCACGCGGCGAAAATTGGCGGCGGTGATGCCTTGCTTAAGCGCTGGGTCTTGAAACAAAGTAATAATGGCACCGATGGCGTAAAACCACGCAATCACCGTCATATAAATACAAAACGTCATCCACAAGCGCTGGTCATTGGTAAACGCGTAAGGAATCTCGCCAAAACCGATGGTGGTGGCGGTATAACTTAAAATATAAAACGCTTCAAAAAAACTCAGGTAATAGGGTTTGCCTACATTATCCATGCCGGGAATCATGACAAACCCAATTAAAGCAATGGCATAGCTGACAACGATGAGCAACAAAGGCGCACGCATGCGCCTAAGTATCATAAAGATAATATTATTGAGATTCACAACTGTATCAGTCGTTTGTGCATTAACGGCGTAGCGTCACGGTTTCGTAGATGAGCAGAACAACGGAAGTGATATTGGCCAAGAATGCACCACCAGACAGCGAGACCACGCCGACGATGACTTGTGGATTATTGCCGTCCACGCCTGCTGCGCTCCAAATAATGGCAGCTGCAATCAGTTGAATATCGGCCACCAAGCTGGTCGCCAAGTGGATTGCGCCAATTTGTGTACGGTCACCAAATTTAAGGATGGTGGCGATTAAATTGACCACAATCGCTATATACAACTCATAGTGCAAATGGTGATTGGGGTTATCGATATCGCCAACAAAAAACCCAAAGTTAAGTGTCATGGCTAAAATGATAAAAAAACCAAAAATTACTTTTTCTAAATTCACAGACTTTTCCCCAATCCCAAATTTTAAATCACCAGCTATAACGCATTCTAACCCAATCTTATATATTGCGCAGGCTGGCGCAATATGGTGTCTGCATCCTTTATACTTATTGCTATGAAAAAAATATTCATCACAGGCGCTACCAGCGGCATTGGCCTTGCACTTGCTCATGAGTATGCAAAGCGCTACGCTAAGACCGGTGCATTCATAGGTTTGGTAGGCAGGCGAAGTGAGTACTTACAAGGCATTGCCAATATCTTAAAAAATCAATACCAAGTCGAGTGTGCAATTTATATGTGCGATGTGCGTGACCATGCCGCATTGGCAGAGGCCGCAGAAGATTTTATGCGTCGCTTTGGCGCCCCGCATATTGTCATTGCCAATGCCGGTGTAAGCCGCGGTACGTTAACAGAGTATCAAGAAGACATTACGGCGTTTCAAGCGGTGATGGATATTAACGTGTTGGGCATGGTGCATACTTTTCAACCCTTTATCGCCGCCATGAAAGCTGCCAGACTGACTGGCGAACAAGCGCAGCTAGTGGGTGTGGCCAGCGTGGCTGGTATACGCGGCTTGCCGGGTGGGGGTGCTTACAGCGCCAGCAAAGCGGCGGCCATTAGCTATCTAGAAAGCTTACGGATAGAAATGCAGCTGTACGATATTAGCGTCACCACCATCGCCCCCGGCTATATCCGCACACCGATGACCGATATCAACACTTACCCCATGCCGTTTTTGATGGAAGTGGAAGACTTTGCCAACCAGTTTGCCAATGCAGTAGAGCGCAAAAAGCGCTTTACCGTCATCCCATGGCAAATGGGCATTGTGGCAAGGTTGATGCGCTTTATTCCACCACTGTTGTGGGATACGTTAATGAAAAATGCACCGCATAAATCTAGGCAACCTAACGAATAAAAAAGCCAGCTTCAAGTTGTCTAGCTTTTCTCTGTGTCACTGCGGTGCAAGTCAATGTTGCTTGTGGGTCAGCAAATGACCCACCCTACTGTAAGACCCGCCTAGGTGCATCAAATAAGCTGAGTACAAGGCATCGCGACGCAGACATTACAATTAGTTCGGCAAGTCGGGTCGGGATAACAACGTAATTAGCTTTATCTTGCAATCGGTCTAAAGCGTATGCGTTTTGGTTTTGCACCTTCTTCACCCAATCGTTTACGCTTATCCGCTTCGTACTCCTGATAGTTGCCGTTAAAGAACGTCCATTGTGAATCGCCTTCTGCCGCCAAAATATGCGTGGCGATTCTATCCAAGAACCAGCGGTCATGCGAGATCACCATGACACAGCCAGCAAACTCTAAGAGCGCATCTTCTAGCGCGCGCAAGGTTTCCACATCCAAGTCGTTTGAAGGTTCATCCAGCAACAACACATTGCCGCCAGAAATCAGCGTTTTGGCTAGATGCAAGCGCCCGCGTTCACCGCCCGATAATTGACCGACGATTTTTTGCTGATCGCCGCCTTTAAAGTTAAAGCGGCCAATATAAGCGCGGCTTGGCGTTTCGTAGCGGCCCACCGTTAAGATATCCGAACCGTTGGCGATTTCTTCAAACACCGTTTTGGTATTGCCCAAATCGTCGCGGCTTTGGTCTACATAGGCCAACTTAACGGTTTGCCCAATACTCACTTCGCCGCTATCAGGCGTTTCTAGCCCCATAATCATTTTAAACAGCGTGGATTTACCGGCACCATTGGGGCCGATAATGCCAACAATCGCGCCAGCAGGCACGCTAAAGCTTAAGTTGTCGATGAGCAAGCGGTCTTTAAACGCTTTGCTAACATTGTTAAATTCAATGACTTGGTCGCCCAAACGCTCACCAGCGGGGATAAAAATCTCCTGTGTTTCGTTGCGTTTTTGGTATTCAGCGCTAGCCAGTTCTTCGTAGCGCGCGATACGCGATTTACTTTTGGCTTGGCGCGCTTTCGGGTTTTGGCGCACCCATTCCAACTCGGTATTTAAGGCTTTGCGGCGTGCCGATTCTTGTGATTCTTCTTGTTTTAAGCGCTCTTGCTTTTGGTCTAACCAGCTTGAGTAATTGCCTTTCCACGGTATGCCATGGCCGCGATCCAGCTCTAAAATCCATTCCGCGGCGTTGTCTAAAAAGTATCTATCATGCGTCACCGCCACCACCGTGCCGGGGAAACGCACCAAAAATTGCTCCAGCCATTCCACCGATTCCGCATCCAAATGGTTGGTTGGTTCGTCTAATAGCAACATATCTGGTTTTGATAATAGCAATTTGCACAAAGCTACGCGGCGCTTTTCACCGCCAGATAATGGGCCAATTTTGGCATCCCACGGGGGTAAGCGTAGTGCATCTGCAGCAATTTCTAATTGATGTTCTACATCGCTGCCGCTGGCAGCAATAATATTTTCGTACTTGGCTTGTTCTTCCGCCAATTTATCAAAATCCGCATCGGGCTCGGCATAGGCAGCATACACGGCCTCTAACATGGCCTGCGCCTGCATCACTTCGCCCATACCGCTTTCCACTTCTTCGCGTACGGTTTTGTCGGCATCTAATAAAGGCTCTTGCGCTAAGTAGCCGATGGAAATATTCGGCAAATGCTGTACTTCGCCTTCAAATTCTTTGTCTACACCCGCCATAATGCGCAGCACGGTAGATTTACCCGAGCCGTTTAAACCAAGCAAACCAATTTTGGCGCCGGGGAAAAATGACAGAGAAATATCTTTAATGATTTGCCGTTTGGGTGGCACGATTTTGCTGACGCGCAGCATAGACATTACATATTGAGCCATGATGAAGTACTTTGAATTTGAAAAATGCAAGCTTACTGCAATGCGCTGTAAATGCCTATGGGATTATGCGTTTAGCGCTTAATTGCGGGCGTAAAAAAGAGGTGCGACCGCACCTCTAAACGCAAAACTAAATCAATTATTAATGTTTAAATACCCAGCGATTCTGTCCATGCCAGCGCTTCAATATGGCGTTGATTGACCTTGGCGGCATCCAGCTGCAAGGCCTCGGCCAAGGCCAAAATCTCGTCACTGTTGGCGACTTCACAGGCTTCGGTTAACTTTAAAAACGGCCCATAAATGCCTGTGCGGCTAGTGAGCGCATCCATAATCGGTTCAGACAATTGCAATTTTTCGAGCACAGATTCCATCGGCATTTTAAGGATGGCATCTAGCATGGAGAACACGCCAACTATAAATAAGTTGTCGCGGTCATGTTTTTCAAAATAGCCTTCGCCCAATAGCTCGGTTAAGCGGCCACGCGTGATAGAGGTTTTCATCAACACCGGTGAGGTTGAGTTATTGCCAGCCGTGACCATGAGCAGGGTGAGCCAGCGATACAGCTGGTTTCTGCCTAAAATAGAAAAGGCATGGTTGAGCGACTGTACCTCGCACGATAAGCCAAAGCCGACCGAGTTAATGTAGCGCAACAACTTAAATGTCAGCGTGGCATCACGTTTAAAGCCCGCTTCGATGACTGAGTTGTCTGCATCCTGACTCACCAGATTAAGGATATTCAGTACGCTGTCAAACGACGGGTTAATGACTTTAGCCGTGAGCGTGACCGGATGTGAAAAGTAGTACCCTTGATACGTTTTAAAGCCTATCTCTTTGCAATTTTCAAACTGTTCTATGGTTTCTACTTTCTCGGCTACCAGTTTGACATTGGGCGAGTTGTATTGCGCATAGAATTTTTTAAGTTCAGGCACGGTATAGCTATGGCAATCAATTTTGATAAAGTCGGCCAACTTAGCCAAAGCCAACGGCGCATTACTCTGTTGTGGATTATCCAATGAAATTTTGTATTTTAAACTACGTAATTGCGCCACGCGTTGCAGCACCGGCTCGCTCACCACCACCGTACTTAAAATTTCTAGTACGGTTTTTTCTGGCGGCATCAGCTCTATCATTTCACTGTGCAGCATGATCTCGTTGACGTTAATAAATGCCAGTTTTTCGCCGAGTTTCCATTCATCATGCATTTGGTCTATGGTGGACAGCAAGACATTGGCGCAGTTTTTAATGTCTTGTTCAAATACCGCGTTTTGCGCGTCTGCACTGTGCCTAAAGAAAAACTCATAGCCGATGATTTGCTGTTTTGCATCAACTACCGGTTGGCGTCCGATAAAGGTTTGGTCATCCATAATGTATACCTAATTAGAAAACGTTATTGCAATGTAGTGAGTCAATGATAATAGTATTCCTTAGTCATATAAACCACTCTGTTAAATAAAGTGATTTTGCCGGTGTAGTTCTCGCTTTAAACCGTTTTATAGCTACATCGGACAGCGAGTTTTTCATATTTAGCTGTATCATCGCAAGCAATTCATTTATTCACTTAACCACTATGGCACTTAAATCCACGATATACAAAGCAGACTTACAAATTGCTGATATGGATAGGCATTATTACGCGCAACACAGCCTCACACTTGCCAAACATCCATCCGAAACCGAAGAACGTATGATGGTGCGGCTGATGGCGTTTGCCTTGTTTGCCAATGAGGCGCTAAGCTTTGCCAAAGGTTTAAGCGATGATGAAGAACCAGACGTGTGGCACAAAGACCTCACTGGCGCCATTCAATTATGGCTGGTGGTGGGGCTGCCAGATGAACGTGAAATTCGCAAAGCCTGTGGCCGCGCCACGCAAGTGGCGGTGGTGCTATACGGTGGCCGTATTGCTGATATGTGGTGGCAGCAAAACAGTAAAGCGCTTCTTAAATTACATAATTTAACCGTGATTAATCTGCCCGATACCGCTGCGCTCACCAGCGCCTGCGCACGTAGTATGAATATCAGTTGTACCATCCAAGATGAAGAAATTCTGATTGGTCATGACACTGGCAGCTTTACCTTGGCCGCTAACATCTTAAAACCTTTTTAACTATCGCTCTGCCTGCAGCACGTGTACATGTGCAGCCTCATTTTCTCTTCTCCTCGCTTAATCTAGCAACAACAGCATCATGACGCAGCGTGTTGTTGCTTGCGCCAACTTCATAAAAATCATTATCTATCATAAATTTAGCACCTTTCTTCTAAGCCTGCACTGCTGCAACTAAGCATATCGATTGCCAAAATGGGATAGCGTGCAGTGCGGCATCGCCGGATGATGGAAGCTCGTTTTTACATTCACGTTATCACCTTTCCATTCAAGTTATGTAAACAGGGGGCTCACATGCGTCAAACTATGTTGAATACGGCGGCAATCGTTGGGGCAATGGCTTTTGCACCAGCGTTATATGCAGCTGAAGAAGAACAGAAATCCGATTGGACTGCCACCGCCAGTGTCGGTTTGGTGTCCGATTATTACGCCCGCGGTGTCTCACAAAACTGGCACAAACCAGCTATTCAAGGCAGCATGGATGTGGCACACAGCAGTGGTTTTTATGCGGGCATTTGGGCATCCAATGTGTCACCACAAACCTATGTGGATACCACGGTTGAAATTGATGTTTATGCAGGCTATAACGGCACCATTCCTAGCGTCGAAGGTTTAGGCTATACCGTTGGCCTCATCGGCTATTTTTACCCCGGTGGCGATTGGGAAAAATGTTCGGCCTGTTTTAAAGCTAATGGTCAGCCGGTGGTCAGTGGTGGTGGCTTTGATACCTATGAAGTGAACTTTGGCGTATCTTACAAATGGTTAAGCGCCAAGGCCTCAGTCACTTTGGGCGATTGGTATGGTTCTGGCCCACGTACCGGCTTTAAAGATGATTCTAATGGCTCTACCTATATAGAAATTAATGCTGCTTACCCCTTGCCTTGGTATGGGCTCACATTAATTGGCCACGTCGGCCAACTCAATATGTCAACTCGATTAGGCCCAGGCGCAGTGGGGCTGAACGGCGAGACCAGCCCTGACTATACCGATTACAAAGTGGGCTTAAGCAAGGCATTTTCTGTGGCGCAATCAGCGGGTTGGAATGCAGGCGTGTACTATGTAGGCGCATCAGACAGTGGCTATTGGAATAGCCAAGGCTTTGGCGGCAGTAGCTTTAACGGTAGTGGTGAATCTAAAGACTTAGTGGATAATCGCTGGGTGGTAACGTTGGGGCGCACGTTCTAAGCCCTTGATTAGCGATGCACGATGAAGAAGGTTATCCACTTCATTGTGCAAAGTGCCACATACTCAAGCAAGATATCGACAACCGAATACTGCACATTGATTGCAAGCTAACTAAAGCTACTACGACGGTGCAGTCTTTTGTAAGTAATAGAAGGCAGTTCACCAAACATTTTTCTATACTCTTGCGAAAAATGACCAAAATGCCAAAAGCCCCAGTGGGTGGCGGCCTCGGTAACCGAGCTAGCGGTTTTAAGCATATGGCGCACACCATTCAGTCTATGCGCGCGCAAAAACGCCACAGGGCTGATATGTAGCGTTTGTTCAAAATGATACTGCACACTGCGCCGACTCATGGCGAGCGACGCACATAACTCGGCCACAGTAGGCGGGTTGTCTTCACGCTGCGTCACTAAGGCGCGCGACATGGCTAACACATCCCACGATTTGTGTCGGAACACCTCCATGGGCTGCTGATTATTGAGCAAGCTAGCGCAAATCAACTGCGTAATGCGCTCGGTCGTTTCATCCCTAAAATGTGGGTGGTTAGCTAACTGTGGCTGTATTTTTAGCGCGTAATATGTGGTTTTCATTAAATGTACTAGCTGCATATAGGCGGCGTAGGGTATCCGTGCAATGCGCGCTTGTTGACATTGTAAATTAAGAAAATATTGGTCATCTGCAGACAAGTGGCGCATCAGCGCCTGACGGCTCACTGCAATCAGCCCTATGATTAATTGTTGTGGCGAAATAAACTCAAACCCGCTGCAACCCGAGAACATATGCAGCGCACTTTTGTCACACGTCGCGCCGCAAAATAGGCCATGACTTAAATGACTGAGCGGAATGCCTATGGCAATTTTGTCAGGCTCTAAGCAGCCCTGTTGATACAAGCTTTGGCTGGTGTACTCCCAAAATAAGCTTATTTCATCACAATGCAGCTCGGAAATCATGCCTTCAAATCGACCCGCACTGATTTGGCGCTAATCTTGATGCCAACCACTTAAGAAGGTCGCTTGCTCATCAAAATCATGGCTATGCCGCTGCTGAAACATATGCTGACTATGCATGCTGGGAGCTGCTTGCGCTAAGAGTTCTTTACCAGACATAGGGTGGCGCTTTCTATGTTGTGTATTGAATGTGAGTGCCATTAATCACTGTGCTGAGATAATTAGCGTTTGATGGCAGATGCCTGCGCCATCAATACTATACCCGCGTATAGCTTAAGGCAACAATGTTGCATGGGATGAATAATTAGTGAAAATACCTTTAGTGCAATCAGGTATATAGTTGAAAGCAGAAAGTTGGTGCAGAGTGGCGCATCTGCCAATAGGCACTAGCGTCGTGAACTAATGATAGAGTTGCTAATGAAAATATACGCTCTCTAGTTCAACGAGGACTATTGGCTATTCCACCGTCACACTCTTTGCCAAATTCCTAGGTTTATCCACATCTGTACCTTTAAGTAACGCAGCATGATATGACAGCAATTGCACTGGAATAGTATGCAATATAGGCGAGAGCACGCCCACGTGGCGTGGCGTACGGATCACATGCACGCCTTCGGATTCTTTAAAGTGACTGTCGGCATCGGCAAACACAAATAACTCGCCGCCACGCGCTTTCACTTCTTGCATATTGGATTTTACTTTTTCCAATAAAGTATCATTAGGCGCAATCACCACCACCGGCATGTTGTTGTCCACCAATGCTAGCGGGCCGTGTTTAAGCTCGCCAGCTGGGTAGGCTTCGGCATGGATATAAGAGATTTCTTTAAGTTTAAGCGCGCCTTCTAAGGCAATTGGGTAATGGATGCCGCGGCCTAAAAACAGTGCATGTTCTTTATCGCCAAAGCGTTTAGCCCACTCACGGATTTGTGGCTCTAAATTTAAGGCGTATTGCACACTGCCCGCCAGTTGGCGCAGTGCGCTTAAATAGTCGTGCTCTTGTTCTGGACTTAACAAGTCTTGTTGTTTGGCCAAGGTGGCGGCCAACACAAATAGTGCCACCAATTGCGTAGTAAACGCTTTGGTAGACGCGACGCCAATTTCCGCGCCGGCGCGGGTATAAAAAATTAGCTGCGATGCGCGAGGGATGGCGCTTTCTTGCACATTACAAATGGCTAAACTTAACTGCTGACCTAATGATTTGGCATGTTTAAGCGCTTCCATCGTGTCTAAGGTTTCGCCAGATTGGGAAATAGTGACGATCAGTTGTTTAGGATTAGGCACAGAAACACGGTAGCGGTATTCACTGGCGATTTCCACATTACAAGGGATTTTGGCGATGCTTTCTATCCAGCATTTAGCGGTTAAACCGGCATAGTAGCTGGTGCCTGCCGCTAAAATCAGCACGCTATTGACTTGCTTAAATACCGCCTCTGCGGCTTCTCCAAACAATTCTGGCCTAAACGCGCCGTCATCAATCAGCGCTTCTATGGTATCGGTCAGCGCGCGTGGTTGTTCGTGGATCTCTTTCTGCATAAAGTGGCTGTAGGGGCCAAGTTCTAAACTAGCCAATGATACGTCACTCATATGTACTTTACGCGTAGCCAGCTGGCCATCTTTGCCATAAATGGTTACAGCATCTGTAGTCAGCGTGGCTACATCGCCGTCTTCCAAATAGATGACTTTACGTGTCACCGACAATACCGCTGACACATCGGAGGCAATAAAATTTTCGCCTTCGCCCAAGCCTATCAGTAAGGGGCAGCCTAAACGTGCACACACCATCATGTCTGGCCTATCTACGGCAATCACGCTAATGGCAAAGGCACCGGTCAGTTCTGCCACCGATTTTTTGACAGCAGACAATAGGTCAACGCCTTTTTGATAATGGTGATGGACTAAGTGAGCAATCACTTCGGTATCGGTTTGCGACGCAAACACATAGCCTAGTTTCATCAGCTTATCGCGTTGCTCGTCGTAGTTTTCAATAATGCCGTTATGCACCACTGCAATTTTTGGCGTTTCTTGCGTAGGGGAGACATGCGGATGTGCGTTGCTTTCTGTCACGCCACCGTGTGTTGCCCAGCGCGTGTGGCCTATACCTAGCATGCCTGTCAAGTTAGCAGCGGTCGCTTTGATTTGCAGCTCAGACACCCGACCTACCGCGCGTACGCGTTTAATGTCGCGGTCTAAAATCGCCACACCGGCCGAATCATAACCGCGATACTCTAGCCGACTTAAGCCTTCTATCAGTAACGGCACAACGTTACGCTTGGCAATGGCTCCAACAATTCCACACATAGGATGTTTGCTTTCTAAGACTTGATCAGTTGTATTTTAGTCAGGCTTTTTAATTAGACTTTTATAAGACTACTTTTTTATTTTCTGCGGCCGTTTCCAACCGGGTATCGATTTCTGCTCTTTGGCACGGCATAAGGTTAAGGCATCTGCCGGTGCATTTTTAGTAATGGTAGAACCAGCCGCAATCGTGGCGCCTTTGCCCAACGTCACGGGCGCAATCAACTGCGTATCAGACCCGACAAACACGTCATCTTCAATCACCGTTCTAAATTTATTCGCACCGTCATAATTGCACGTAATAGTACCAGCGCCAATATTGACGTTTTTGCCTACAGTAGTATCACCCACGTAACTTAAATGGTTTATTTTACTGCCTACGTCTACTTGTGCATTTTTCAGTTCTACAAAGTTACCAATATGTGTGTCTGCCGCCAAGGTAGTACCTGGGCGCAAACGCGCAAACGGGCCAATGCGACTGTTTTCACCGATGTGCGTATCATCGATATGGGTAAACGGCGCAATCTGCGTACCTGCCGCGATGCTGGCGTTTTTAATGACACAATTAGCGCCAATCTGCACGCGGTTACCCAAGCTGACATTGCCTTCAAAAATACAGTTCACATCAATTTGCACATCACGGCCACACGTCAGACTGCCACGCACATCAATACGTTGTGCGTCTTTTAGCGTCACGCCTTGTTGCAATAGTTGCTGCGCTATGCGTGTTTGATATACGCGCTCTATCTGTACCAAATCAGTCTTAGCGTTAATGCCGGTGACAGACCATTCATCCGTCGTGATTTCTGCTGCGACTTTAACGCCATCCTGTACTGCCAGCGCCACAATGTCAGTTAAGTAATATTCGCCTTGCGCATTTTGATTGCTAATACGGCTTAACCAGCTTTTAAGCTGCTGATTAGGCATGGCCATGATGCCAGTGTTCACTTCTTGAATAAGCCGTTGCGCGTTTGTAGCGTCTTTATGCTCGACAATCGCCATGACATTGTCAGCAGCGTCGCGCACGATGCGGCCATAGCCAGTCGGGTCGGCCTTGTTAAATGTGAGTAGTACCAATTGCTGTCCGGCCTGTGCCACTAATCGTTGACAAGCGTCAACATCCACTAAAGGCACATCGCCTAATAAAATTAAGGTGTTCGCCGCATCATCTAAATAGGGTAGGGCTTGCTGCACGGCATGACCAGTGCCTTTTTGCTCGGCTTGTTCTACCCATGTAATCGTTTCATCTTTAAAAGCCTCACGCACTAGGTCGCCACCAAAACCGTACACCACGATGATTTTGTGCGGTTTTAGCGCTTTAGCGCAGGCGATGACATGACCTAATATGGCTTGGTTACCAATATGGTGCAGCACTTTGGGCGTGTCAGAATGCATGCGAGTGCCTTTACCCGCGGCTAAAATCACGATATTAAGTAGCTGCATGTGTGTTGGATTTCATATAATTATTTTGAAGACTTACGAACGTGTATGCACAATGAAAGTATAAACAAAAAAGGCAGCCTAAGCTGCCTTTTCATACATCACATCTGCAAGCTGACGTAATTAATGGGTAGTTTTACGTAAACGTTCAATCGTTTGAATTTGCGCAACCGCTTCTGACAATTCCGCTTGCGCAGTGGCATAATCAATATCCGACGTTCTGTTGCGCATGGCTTCTTCTGCTTTTTCTTTGGCAGCGATGGCTTTTGCTTCGTCTAGATCATGACCACGTACCGCAGTATCCGCTAACACCGTCACCACGCCAGGTTGTACTTCTAACAAACCGCCAGAAATAAAGATCAAGGTTTCTTGTTCAACATTGGCTTGTTTAATGCGTAATGCACCCGGTTTGATGGTAGATATCATAGGCGCGTGATTGGGGTAGATACCTACTTCGCCACCACTGGCAGGTGCCACCACAAACTCAGCTTCACCTGAGAATATGCTTGCTTCTGCGCTGACTACATCGATATGAACAGTATTTGCCATAATTTAAATTCCAAAACTTCTTAAGTATATATTAGCGTAGCGAGGGGGCTTGTATGTTGCTCACCACGCTAATTGATTTTATTTAAGTAGAGCTAGGCGGCGCCTTATTTTAAAGCAACGCAACGACGAAGATAGTACACGAAGTACAGCTAGAAAGTGAGTACCGCGCAACGACGCTCTACGACAATAAAATCGATTAGTTTAAAGTTTTTGCTTTCTCAACTGCTTCTTCAATCCCACCCACCATATAAAACGCTTGCTCTGGCAAGTGATCATACTCACCGGCTACAATCGCTTTAAAGCCTTTGATGGTCTCTTTTAACGGCACATATTTACCTGGCGCGCCGGTAAACACTTCCGCCACGTGGAACGGTTGTGACAAGAAACGTTGGATTTTACGTGCACGGCCTACTGCCAATTTGTCTTCTGGTGATAATTCATCCATACCCAAAATTGCAATAATGTCGCGTAATTCTTTATAGCGTTGCAATGTTTGTTGCACTGAACGTGCCACTGCATAGTGCTCTTCACCGACCACTAATGGATCTAATTGACGTGAAGTTGAATCCAATGGGTCTACCGCTGGGTAGATACCAAGTGAAGCAATGTCACGAGACAACACAACAGTAGAGTCCAAATGTTGGAACGTTGTGGCTGGTGATGGGTCGGTCAAGTCATCCGCAGGTACGTATACGGCTTGGATAGAGGTAATAGAACCGACTTTAGTTGAAGTAATACGCTCTTGTAAACGGCCCATTTCATCAGCCAATGTAGGTTGGTAACCCACCGCTGAAGGCATACGGCCTAACAACGCAGATACTTCAGTACCGGCCAATGTATAACGGTAGATGTTATCCACAAAGAACAACACATCACGGCCTTCGTCACGGAATTTTTCCGCCATGGTTAAGCCTGATAACGCTACACGTAAACGGTTGCCTGGTGGCTCGTTCATTTGACCAAACACCATGGCTACTTTTGATTCTTTCATGTTATCAAGCTTAATCACGCCAGCTTCTGCCATCTCATGGTAGAAGTCGTTACCTTCACGCGTACGCTCACCCACACCGGCAAACACGGATAAACCTGAGTGTTGTTTTGCAATGTTGTTAATCAATTCCAACATGTTCACGGTTTTACCTACACCGGCACCACCAAACAAGCCCACTTTACCGCCTTTAGCAAACGGACAAACCAAGTCAATCACTTTGATGCCTGTTTCTAACAAGTCAACAGAAGGGGAGAGCTCTTCAAAGGTTGGTGCTTTTTGGTGGATAGAACGGAATTCAGTAGAGTCGATTGGACCAACTTCGTCGATCGGGCGACCCAATACGTCCATAATACGACCCAAAGTACCTTCACCCACTGGCACTTGAATTTGTGCGCCGGTGGCTTTAAACGCTGTACCACGTGCTAAACCGTCAGAAGAACCCATGGCAATGGTACGCACAATGCCGTCACCTAATTGCTGTTGTACTTCCAAGGTTAAGCCAGCTTCAGCTTGTGAGTTTTGGTCGTCAATAATCAGCGCATCGAATACTTTAGGCATTTGATCGCGTGGGAACTCAACGTCCACCACAGCACCAATACACTGTACTACTCTACCGATTGCTTGTTCGTTACTTGCATTTGCCATGTTATGTTCCTAACTTCATTAGTCAGTTTAATTAAATTCTAAACCTACTACGAAATTAAATTGCTGTGTTGTTCAGTACCCAAAACCTCGCTGTACTACACGTACTATCTTCGGTTTTTGCGTGCTTAACGCCTTGCCATTTAACTTCTCGTAACGGTTTCTATCCTTTTATTGCTTAACCACCGCTCTTTACTAGGCGACTGCCGCCGCGCCGCCAACGATCTCGGAGATCTCTTTGGTAATCGCAGCTTGACGCGCTTTGTTGTACACCAGCTTTAGTTCGCCAATGACGTTCTTCGCATTATCAGACGCAGATTTCATCGCCACCATACGTGATGATTGCTCTGACGCCATGTTTTCAGACACGGCGTTATACACCAATGATTCAATGTAACGTACCATCAGCTCATCAATCACCGGCTTAGCTTCAGGCTCGTAGATATAATCCCAGTGGCCTTTGGCTGCACCGATTTCCACTGCGCTACTAATCACCGCTGATGTGGTCAGTTCGGCCGCTTTTTCTGCGGTCGGATGCGTACCTAAGCGCTCTGCCGTTAATGGTAACAATTGCTCAATCACCGGCTCTTGCTTCATGGTATTGATAAACTTGGTGTAGCAAATAAACAGCTGATCGATTTCACCCGCGGTATAGGCATCCAACATCACCTTGATAGTCCCTATCAATGTTTCCAGATGTGGCACATCGCCTAAACCGGTAATATGGGATTTCACAGTGGCGCCAACGCGGGTCATAAAGCCATAACCCTTGTTACCAATGGCACTCACTGTCAGTGCTTTGCCTTCTGCTTCCCAGCTTTTCATTTGGTTTACCGTCAGGCGCAACACGTTGGTGTTTAAGCCACCACATAAACCTTTGTCGGAGCTCACCACAATAATGCCAACGTTCTTGACGTTGTCACGCTTGACTAAGAAAGGGTGTTTGTACTCTGAATGCGCCAGTGACAAATGTGCAGCTACATTACGAATTTTCTCAGCATATGGACGGCTAGCGCGCATTCTATCTTGCGCTTTACGCATTTTAGAAGCGGCCACCATTTCCATCGCCTTGGTGATCTTACGTGTATTTTCTACACTTTTGATCTTGGTTCTAATCTCTTTACTACCAGCCATTTGCGTGTCCTAGATAGTCGTTAAATTAGTAGGCATTCGTTGCTTTGAAATCTTGAATCGCCGCTTCCACTGCTTTTTCGTTATCGCCGCTCAAGTCTTTGCTAGTTTCAATGCCATCCATCAATTTGGCGTATTTAGAACCCATAAAGCCATGCAACGCGCTTTCAAAGGCTAATACTTTGTTGGTTGGCACATCATCAAAGTAACCTTTATTGGCAGCAAATAAAGTAATCGCCATTTTAGATACGCTCAATGGCGCGTACTGGGCTTGTTTCATCAACTCAGTAAACATACGACCGCGGTCCAATTGTTTGCGTGTTGCTTCATCCAAATCAGATGCAAACTGCGCAAACGCAGCCAATTCACGGTATTGCGCTAACGCTAAACGTACACCACCACCTAATTTTTTGATGACTTTAGTTTGTGCAGCACCACCCACGCGAGACACTGAAATACCGGCGTTAATCGCAGGACGAATACCCGCGTTAAACAAGTCAGTTTCCAAGAAAATCTGACCATCGGTAATTGAAATCACATTGGTTGGTACGAATGCAGACACGTCACCAGCCGCTGTTTCAATCACTGGCAATGCCGTCAATGAACCGGTTTTACCTTTAACCGCACCGTTAGTGAATTTTTCTACATACTCTTCGTTTACGCGAGCAGCACGCTCTAACAAACGTGAGTGGATGTAGAACACGTCACCTGGATACGCTTCACGGCCTGGTGGACGACGTAATAGCAATGAAATTTGACGGTAAGCAATCGCTTGTTTGGTCAAATCATCATACACAATCAAGGCATCTTCACCACGGTCACGGAAGTATTCACCCATGGTACAACCAGCGTATGGTGCCAAGAATTGCAAGGCAGCTGAGTCAGAAGCAGAAGCAGCCACCACGATGGTGTAAGCCAAGGCGCCGTTTTCTTCCAATTTACGTACCACGTTGGCAATGGTAGAAGCCTTTTGGCCAATCGCTACGTAGATACAGGTCATGTTTTGACCTTTTTGGTTGATGATGGCATCCACCGCAACTGCTGTTTTACCTGTTTGACGGTCACCAATAATCAACTCACGTTGGCCACGGCCTACCGGTACCATAGAATCCACTGATTTCAAACCAGTTTGTACTGGTTGTGACACTGATTTACGTGCAATCACGCCTGGCGCCACTTTTTCAATCTTGTCTGTCATTTTCGCATTGACAGGGCCTTTACCATCGATAGGTGCACCCAATGCATTGACTACACGGCCAATCAGCTCTGGGCCTACTGGCACTTCCAAAATACGACCTGTACATTTACAGATGTCGCCTTCGGTAATGTGTTCGTAATCACCCAACACCACAGCACCGACTGAGTCGCGCTCTAAGTTAAGGGCTAAACCAAAGGTGTTGCCAGGGAACTCAATCATTTCACCTGACATGACGTTAGACAGACCGTGAATACGCACAATACCGTCGGTCACTGAAATCACTGTACCTTGTGTACGCGCTTCAGCGGTCGTAGAAAAATTTTCTAATCTGCTTTTAATCAGTTCACTGATTTCTGATGTTGATAACTGCATGTGCTGCTCCTAAGTTTTCTTTGCTTGAGTGTGCTTCGCCTGCGCTTATGCTGTGAGCGTATAGGCTAAATTTTGTAACTGACCTTTGACGGACGCATCTATCACGGTGTCGCCCACAATAATTTTAATACCGCCGATGAGTTCTGGATCTACAGACACAGTGGCTTCTATTTTCTTGCCGAACTTGGCTTCTAAACGCTTCACCAAATCTTTAGTCTCTGCCGCGCTTGGTTTAGCTGCCACGATGATTTGTGCCTCCAAGGTGCCTTCATCTTGCGCTTTTAATGCTTCAAAAGCCTCTGTAATGGCAGGCAAAATCGACAGGCGGCCGTATTCAACCAACACTTTAATTAAGTTTTGACCGTGCACATTAAGTTTATCGCCACATACCTTTAAGAACGTTGCTTCTAAGTCAGACGCAATCACTTTAGGGTCTTGGATGTAAGCGTTCATCTGCGCGTTATTCACCACCGCTGCAGCAAACCCTAACATCTCAGACCATAATGCCAGTGCTTTTTTTTCTTTACCTAGCTTGTAAGCAGCAACTGCATAAGGCCTAGCGATGGTTGATATTTCAGCCATTGTGTATCCTTATAGTTCAGCAGCAAGTTTAGAAAGCATTTCGCTGTGTGCTTTACCGTCAATCTCTTTACGCAAGATTTTTTCAGCGCCAGCAATGGCAAGACTAGAAACTTGTGCGCGTAAGCTTTCTTTGGCACGGTTCACTTCTTGATCAATCTCAGCTTTTGCACCAGTCACAATTCTGTCGCCTTCAACCTTAGCGTTGGCTTTGGCTTCTTCGATGATTTGCGTTGCACGTTTTTCAGCTTGCCCAATAATCTCAGTTGCTTTTTGTTTGGCTTCATTGAGCGTGACTTCTGATTTTTTAGCGGCCACTTCCAAAGCACTACGGCCTTCTTGTGCAGCAGCTAAGCCATCAGCGATTTCCTTTTGGCGTGTTTCTATCGCTTTTAACAGCGGTGGCCAAACGAATTTCACTGTGAACCAAATCAACACGGCAAATGCGATAGCTTGTGCGATTAGTGTAAAGTTAATGTTCATTTTTGATCCATTTGATGAGTCGTTAAATAAGGTTTAAGCACGGCTTAAACCGAATTATCAGTCGCTTAAATTATTGCGCTACTACGCTTAATAATGGGTTTGCGAAAGCAAACATCATGGCTAAACCAACACCAATAATGAAAGAAGCATCGATCAAACCTAATAACAAGAACACTTTACCTTGCAATGCTGGAATCATTTCTGGTTGACGCGCGGCGCCTTCCAAGAAGCTAGCACACATGATACCGATGCCCACGCAAGCGCCTAAAGCACCCAAACCAATAATCAAACCAATGCCAACGCCTGTGTAAGCTTGAATCATTGCTAAAAGTTGTAAGTTTTCCATTTGTATTACCCTTATATAAAAATTAAAAACAACTGCTCAAAACTAACTACAAAAAATTTGTTAAATCACTAGTGTGATTCGTGCGCCATCGCCAGATACACTACTGTCAACATCATAAAAATAAACGCTTGCAAAGCAACGATTAAGATATGGAAGATAGACCAACCAGCACCTAAGATTGCACCAGCGACGATGCCGGTTAAACCAGTGGTGGCCCACAAGCCCAATAGTAAGAAAATCACCTCACCGGCATACATATTGCCGAACAAACGCAATGAGTGCGACAGTGGTTTTGACACGTATTCGATTAAGTTGAACAAGAAATTGGCTGGCCATACCCAGATTTTGCTGCCGAATGGCGAGCAGAATAATTCATGTATCCAGCCGCCTAAGCCTTTGACTTTAATCGAGAAATAAATCATTAAAATCCATACAGACAGAGCCAAGGCGAATGTCGTGTTGATGTCTGATGTAGGTACCGCGCGCCATTTAGCGTGTTCGCCGCCAATCAATGAAACGATGCTAGCCACCCAATCTACGGGCAAGAAGTCCATAGAGTTCATGGCAAATACCCATAAAAACACGGTGAGGGCAGTAGGCGCAATAAAACTGTGGCGGTTGCCGTGGAAAATATTTTTAACTTGGTCGTCGATAAAAGCAAATACCAACTCTACAAAGGCTTGGCCTTTAGTAGGCACACCGGCCGTCGCCTTGCGCGCCACCAGCCAGATCAACCCCATCACCAACAAACCTAGCGCTACAGACATGACAAACGTATCGACATGCAAGGTCCAAAAACCAGCGCCTTCGCTAACAGGATAGGTATTAAAACTGAGGTGATGGCCAATATAACTGGCAGGAGTCAATGCTTGTTCAGCGTGTTGTGCGTGTTCTGTCGTCATAATTTTCTTAAATTAACTTAACTTTATAATATTAACTAAACTTATATGGCTCTGCATTGTGGCTAGGTGCCAGCCCAACCATCAAATGGTCTTATCTGACTTTGCCAGAGCAGCGCCAGAAAATATCGCTGCCGCTGCCAAGCCTGCAATTAAAGCAAATGGCACTAACTGTTGATACATCTTAAACGTCATAAACAACAACACGGCAATCACCACTATCTTGATGGCCTCTGCTTTCAGCAGATTAAACAACACCGCAGTAGGCTCGGTATTGCCTTCACTACGTGCGGCAATTTTTGCTGCAATAAACGCGCCGATTAGCACAGCAAAACCACCTGCCAACACAGAGAGGCTGGCATGCACACCACTCAAGATGTAAGCCAGCACAGCCACAACCGCAGTGGCCGACACTTGCCAGCGCATCATTTTGCTGTAAATATTAGTTGTAGCTAAGCCGTTATTAGGTTGATTCATGCTATTTTTCATTTCAATCACATTGAAATGGGCTTATGCCAAAAGAGCCGAGATTCTGAATTATTACCGGCTTTTAGTCAAGCGTTAATATACGTAAACCGCACAAATGTTTAAGCAAAATGAAATACTTAGCGCAGTCTTAAAGCAAATTTTCTTCTGCTCTGGTATTTTTTCTGGTGCAAACCTATCGAATCTAGCGCTGCGTCAGTTTTGCGATCAAGTCGTCCAGCTGGTCTAAATGACCATAGCTGATTTTTAATACGCCTGCACCGTTGGCTTTAGCTGCTATGGTGACTTGTGCGCCCAATTGATCACTTAAACGATTTTGTAACGCCACCACATCATGGTGCTGGGCTGGCTTATCTTTTTTGCTAGACGCTTGCTGCTTGGTAGCAGCCTCTATTTGACGCACCGACAAATCCTCATGCACCACACGATTAGCCAACATCACTTGTTGTGCAGCCTCCAGCCCAACTAAAGCACGGGCATGGCCCATATCGATTTTGTTGTGCATCAACATGTCTTGTACCGGCTGACATAAGGTAAGCAAACGCAACAAGTTAGACACCGCCACCCGTGAGCGGCCGACGGCTTGTGCCGCTTTTTCGTGCGTCATGGCAAACTCATCTATCAAACGCTTAATGCCCAACGCTTCTTCTAGCGGGTTTAAATTTTCACGCTGAATATTTTCAATCAAGGCCATCGCCAGCGCGGCTTCATCGGCAATTTCACGCACCAGTACTGGCACTTCTTCCAAACCTGCGAGTTGCGAGGCGCGCCAACGCCGCTCGCCGGCGATAATTTCAAAGCGCTCAGCAGCAGTCTCGCGCACCAAGATAGGCTGCATAATGCCTTGCGTTTTAATAGAATCGGCCAGCGTTTGTAAGGCCTCGTCGTCCATATACGAGCGGGGCTGATATTTGCCGGGCTGCAGTTGATTGACACGTAGCATACGCAAGGCGTCGGCCTCACCCACCGTGCCCATATCACCGGCTAGTAAGGCATCCAAGCCGCGACCTAATCCTTTTGGTTTGACCATTGCAACAACCTTTACTTTATTAAGCTATTGTTTCTTATTGATTATTTCTTGCGCTAGGGCTAAATAAGCCATCGCACCTTTGGAGGCTTTATCATACGCCAGCACCGGTAGGCCATAACTAGGGGCTTCAGCCAGGCGAATATTTCTTGGAATGACTGTTTGATAAACTTTGTTACCAAAATGACTGACCAATTGCCCAGACACTTGACTGGCCAGCATATTACGATTATCAAACATGGTGCGCAGCAAGCCTTCGATTTCCAAGATAGGGTTTAAATGCGCACGTACTTTTTTAATGGTATTCACCAAATCGGATAATCCTTCCAAGGCGTAGTATTCACATTGCATAGGAATCATCACTGAATGGGCAGCGGTTAAGGCATTGACCGTCACCAAGTTGAGGGCAGGGGGGCAGTCTAGCAACACGTAATCATAACCATTGCCCATATTAGCGATGGCCTGCTTCAAGCGCGTTTCACGTGCCATCTCATTGACCAGCTCTACCTCAGCGCCTGCTAACTCGCGATTGGATGGCAGCACATCGTAGCCACCTTGCTCACTTTTCACCACCACTTCAGCAATAGTCTTTTCGTTAATCAATACGTGATACACACTGTATTTTAGATGCGCCTTATCAATGCCGCTGCCGGTACTGGCATTGCCTTGCGGGTCTAAATCCACCAACAATACTTGTTTGCCGCTGGCCGCTAGACTGGCTGCCAAGTTCACACAAGTGGTGGTTTTACCTACACCACCTTTTTGATTAGTGATCGCTAATATTTTCATCAAGACTTCCCTATAAATCCATTTTACGCTCGACCTGTTGCGTCGCGTGCTCGCGCATTCCTAGCCTATACCCATGATATGTCTGCGTCACTCGTTGCGCGGCTTCATGCATCCCATCACGTAAAAATGAATGTCTATTGCATCTCAGCATATTAGTGATCATGGTGCATTACAATCAAATGACGCTCTGCGTTTAAACCCGCCACCTGCAGCGGGATGATTTGATTGGGCTGCAAGGTTAAGCCAACAAATTCCTGCGTAGGTACCAAGCCTTTCATCGCCAGCCATTGCCCATTTCTTGCAATCAAATGCTGGGTTAGTTGGGTAAACAGCGCAATGTCGGAAAATGCTCTAGAAATGATTTGTGCAAAAGGCGCTGGCGGCTGATAATTTTCTACGCGCGCATGCACCACAGTTAAATTATCCAAGCCCAACTCACCTTTAACTTGACGCATAAAAATGGCTTTTTTCTGTACTGTATCTATGGTCGTCACCGCCAGTTCTGGCTTACAAATCGCCATGACAATTCCGGGTAAGCCAGCACCACTACCAACATCTAGCAAATTTTGATGACCAACATAAGGCAGCACACTTAAGCTATCTAGCAAATGTAGTGTCACCATGTCTTGCGGCTGCCGCACGGCTGTGAGGTTATAGACTTTGTTCCACTTTTGTAGCAAGGCGAGGTATTGTAATAATTGTTGCTGGGCATATTCAGAAACAGCCAGCCCCATCTCGGCAATACCGTTGGCTAATAATGCAGCCTCCGTCATGCCGCTTCTATATTGCTTTGATGGGCTTGTTTTTTGTGTTTGCGTTTTAAATACACCAGCAACAGCGAGATGGTGGCAGGGGTAATGCCTGAAATACGCCCAGCTTGGCCTATGGTTTCTGGCTTGTGCGCAAGCAACTTCTGGCGCGCCTCTATACTTAATCCATGCACATCAGCATAATCAATCGCATCGCCCAGCTTGGTATGCTCGCTGCCTTTTTGCTTGGCAATCTCATCTTTTTGGCGATCTATATAACCTTGGTATTTGGCGGCAATTTCTACTTGTTCGCGTACGGCTGGGTCCACTTCACCCAAACCAATCTCGCCTAAACCTGATTCACTTAGCTTAAGCATGTCGTCATAACTGACTTCTGGCCTGCGTAGCAACTCGAACAAACTATATTCGTGCTCCAGCGCTTTGCCCAACACTGCTTCTTGTGTTTCACGTGAAACATCGTTGCTTGCCAGCTGCACAAACGTGCGTTTTAAGCGCGCTTGCTCGCGGGCTACTGCATCTTGTTTACGGCTAAATGCTTCCCAACGCGCGTCATCCACCAAGCCTAATTTACGGCCGATTTCGGTCAAACGCATGTCAGCGTTGTCTTCGCGCAATTGCAACCTATATTCCGCGCGACTAGTAAACATGCGATACGGCTCAGTCACACCTGTGGTGATTAAATCATCGACCAGCACACCTAAATATGCCTCATCGCGCGCAGGGCACCAACTGTCTTTTTCTTGCGCATACAAAGCAGCATTGGCGCCCGCCAACAAACCCTGTGCCGCCGCTTCTTCGTAACCAGTGGTGCCGTTGATTTGCCCAGCAAAGAACAAACCTTTCACTGCTTTGGTTTCTAATGAGCTTTTGAGTGCGCGCGGGTCATAGTAATCATATTCAATGGCATAACCTGGGCGCAAGATATGTGCATTTTCCAAGCCTTTAATGGAGCGCACCAAAGCCAGCTGAATATCAAATGGCAGGCTAGTTGAAATGCCATTCGGGTAAATCTCATTGGTATTCAGGCCTTCCGGCTCTAGAAAAATTTGATGTGATTCTTTATCGGCAAAGCGATGGATTTTGTCTTCCACACTTGGACAATAGCGCGGTCCGACACCCTCAATTACGCCGGTGTACATAGGAGAGCGATCTAAGCCGCTGCGGATAATGTTATGCGTGTGTTCATTGGTATGAGTGATCCAGCACGGCACCTGTTGCGGATGCTGCGCTAAGTTGCCCATAAACGAGAAGACTGGTGCAGGATTGTCTCCCGGCTGTTCTAGCATCACACTGTAATCAATCGTGCGACCATCAATACGCGGTGGCGTGCCTGTTTTTAACCTACCGGCTGGCAAACCAATTTCGCGCAGACGCGCCGCCAACGAGATTGCAGGGGGATCGCCCGCCCGGCCCGCACTGTAATGTTGTAGTCCGACATGCACCAAACCACCCAAGAATGTACCTGCAGTCAGCACCACACTTTTTGATTTAAAGCGCAAACCGATTTGCGTCACCACGCCTACCGCTTGGTCGCCCTCCAATATAATGTCATCCACCGCCTGCTGAAATAGCCATAAATTGGGCTGATTTTCCAACATCCTGCGAATCGCGGCTTTGTACAAAATCCGGTCAGCCTGCGCACGAGTAGCCCTAACCGCCGGGCCTTTACTAGAATTAAGGATACGAAATTGGATACCGCCTTCATCTGTTGCGGTCGCCATGGCGCCACCCAAGGCATCCACCTCTTTCACCAGATGACCTTTGCCTATGCCACCTATGCTTGGGTTGCACGACATTTGGCCTAAAGTCTCGATGTTATGCGTCAGTAACAGCGTTTTTTGCCCCATCCGCGCGGCCGCCAAGGCTGCTTCGGTACCAGCGTGGCCGCCACCTACTACAATTACATCAAATTTATCCGGAAATTCCATGGTCAATGTCAAAATTTGCTTATTAATCAAAGGTTGAATTCTAACGCAAATGGCTAAGCTGTGTCACTTATTTATCATGTTTCACGTGAAACATAGCCATCATTGTTTACATATTGGGCTATTGACGAGCAACAGCGTTTGCGCCTATAGTAGTGGCGGTAATACGGCAGATAGCCTTTCTCGCTCTATTATTAATGATGCAGCATGAATTAGGCTTAAGTGACGACCCCCTTGTGTTTAAAGGGTAAAAATTTAATATTTTTCAATGTACTGAGGAGATTTGAGATGGCAGATATTCAAGCGCATAAAGATTTTGTGACCAAATATGCAAAAAGTGTAAACACAGCAGCGCTAGATGGCTTAGCAAAAAATTATGCGTTAGTGCTGTCTAACAATGACTCACAATATGTCGCTGCGAGTGACGAATCAGAGCGCGTCACCGTACGTGAAAACTTTTTAAAGAAAAAACTGGGTTTGACTGACGCGGATGCCACGTTAGATGCAGCAGTGGTGGCAGTGGGCGAAGTGATGAAAGAAGAGCGCTTAAAATCTCGCTTGGCTTATTATTATTTACTGGCTGAAAAATTTAACAAACTAGACTTATTCATTAAATAAGTTGTTGCAATACAAGCGCATAAATACAATACAAGCGCATAAATATAAGACCATCTACATGATGGTCTTTTTATTTGCCTATACAAAACTTACTGAATATCTCACCCAGCAAATCATCCGGCGTAAATTCACCGGTAATCGAACTCAAGGCCTCTTGTGCCAAGCGCAACTCTTCAGCCAGTAGCTCGGCTGAGTTGATTTGCAAGGCGGCTGTGTGCAAATTTTGTCGCACCACTTCCAACGCTTGCAAGTGGCGCGCTCTTGCCATAAACACACCCTCATTTCCCACCTGATAACCAGCAAATTGTAATAACTGCGCTTTTAATAAATCCAAACCTTGTCCACTTTTGGCCGATAAGTAAATATGGGCATCACCATGAATTTCTTGCATTGCAGGCGCTTCTTGCGAAAGATCAATTTTATTATGCACCCATATTTTAGCGATTTCTTGCGGCAGCCTAGCTAAAATCGATTTTTCTTGTTCAGTAATGCCATGGGCTGAATCCACCATTAATAATGCGATATTGGCCGTTTCTGTGGCTCGCCATGTTCGGGCAATGCCAAATTTTTCTACCTCATCCTCAGTATCGCGCAAGCCTGCGGTATCAATAATATGCAAAGGCACCCCGTTGATTTGAATGGCGCTTTTAATGGTGTCGCGTGTGGTGCCGGCAATCGGCGTCACAATCGCCACCTCTTCGCCGGCCAGCGCATTCATCAAACTAGATTTGCCAACATTAGGCTGACCAATCAACACCACATGGATGCCATCACGTAATAACGCACCTTGTTTGGCTTTGCCAAAAATGGTGGCCAGCGCCTGTTGGTTGATGGCGATTTTTTCTGCCACGCGGCCTTGCGTGATAAAGTCGATGTCTTCCTCAGGAAAGTCCAAACAAGCCTCGACATACATACGCAACTCGATGAGTTGCTGCAATAAACTTTGTATAGACTGAGAAAACTCTCCAGAGAGTGAGCGCATGGCGCTTTTAGCTGCCTCGGTAGTAGAAGCATTAATGACATCCGCCACTGCTTCGGCTTGAGCCAAATCTAGCTTATCGTTTAAATATGCACGTCGCGTAAACTCACCCGGCTGGGCCTGACGCGCACCCAACGCAATACAACGCGCCAGTAAAATCTGCATTAAGGCAGTACCGCCATGGCCTTGTAACTCTAGTACGTCTTCACCAGTATAGGAATGTGGATTGGGGTAAAAAATGGCGATGCCACGGTCGATTAAATCGCCATGGTCGTCTTTAAAATCGAGGTAAGCAGCGTGACGAGGGGGAGGGCACACGCCCAAAATTGCACTTGCGATGTGCTGGCTAAGTGGCCCGGAAATACGCACGATGCCTATGCCGCCAGCCCCACTGGCGGTGGCAATGGCGGCAATCGTTTCTACATTACTTTTTTGCATTACCTTTTTTAGCTAAAGCTTCGGCATGGATTTGCTTGTTAATAAACCATTGTTGCCAAATCGAAAGTACGTTGTTGACCAACCAATACAACACCAAACCAGCCGGGAAGAAAAAGAAGAACACGCTGAATACCACAGGCATAATCTTCATGACTTTGGCTTGTATCGGGTCAGTTGGCGCTGGATTCAAATAAGTTTGAATAATCATGGTGGCGCCCATTAACAGCGGCAAAATATACCACGGGTCTATGGCAGATAAATCGGTAATCCAGCCAAAGAACGGCGCATGACGCAATTCTACCGACCCTAACAACACCCAATACAGTGAGATAAACACTGGGATTTGTACCAAGATAGGCAAGCAACCGCCCATAGGATTGATCTTTTCGGTACGGTACATTTCCAGCATGGCTTGCTGCATTTTTTGCTTATCATCGCCAAACTTTTCTTTCATGGCTTGCAAGCGTGGGGCTAGCTCGCGCATTTGCGCCATGCTCTTGTAGCTAGAGGCAGAAAGTTTAAAGAAAGCTGCTTTGATAATCACGGTGAGCAAGATAATGGCAATGCCCCAGTTATGCACCAAGTCATATATCTTAGACAACAGCCAGAATAACGGTTTGGCAATAATCGTTAAAATACCGTAATCCACCACATACTCCAAACCAGGTGCGGTGGTTTCTAATATTTTTTGCGTTTGTGGACCGGCAAACAAACGTGCTGGAATGGTCGCGGATGCGCCAGCAGCAATGGTATTCAACTGACTCATACTGCCTATCGAATAAAACTTATCGGTGAGTTTAGCGGTATAAAACTTACGCTCTAAGCCAGCTTGTGGAATCCAAGCACCGACAAAATAATGTTGCACCAAACCGACCCAACCATCTTTAGACTTCACAGATAAATCGGCATCGTCCATATCGCCAAAGGTGACTTTTTTGAATTTATTGGCTTCATTGTAATAAGCACCACCGGTAAAGGTTGGCATCATGGCAGAACCTTGGTTAGATTCGTTATCATGAATGATTTGATAGTACACAGACGGCGTAATGGCAGTGGCTGAGTTATTACGAATTTCGTAGGTCACATCAATCACATAACTATTGCGGTGAAAGGTATAGATTTTATCTACCGCAATATTATTGCTGGTAGGCGCACTTAAACGCACTTCTAAAGTATTGATACCCGCAGACATGCTATAGCTGCTGCTAGCACTGGTGAACTGGGCACGATGGGTAGGTAAGTCCTGACCTTTCAAACCGGTTTGCGCCACATAAAATAATGGGTCTGCGGCATCGCCCATCAGCACAAAATTGCCTTCTTTTTCGTCGTCAGCACGATGCTTTAATAAAGTTAAACGACGTAAATCGCCACCGTTGCTATCAATTTCTGCTTGAAATAAATCTGTATTGACTTGGATGCGTTGCCCTTTTTCTAACTTAAAAGCACCGTCATCAACACCAGCTGCTGGCAAACCAGTAGCCACAGCGCCTGTGTTGCTACTGGCTGTCGTGGTAGCCGTTTGCGTGGTCGGCGCCTCTAAAGGCGCATCTTTACGTTGCCATGCATCCCATAACATCATGATAGAAAACGAGAAAATGACAAACAACACTATACGTCGGGTATCCATAACACTCTTTTAAATGAAATAATCGTTAAAATTCTAATGCTTTAAGGCACAGGATCATGGCCGCCATCATGCCAAGGATGGCACCGTGCAATGCGCTGCGCGGTGAGACTAAAACCTTTGAACACGCCATATCGATTAAATGCTTCAATGGCAAAATGTGAACAAGTAGGCGTAAATCTACAGTGATTACCAATATAAGGACTGATCAGCCATTGGTAGAGTTTAATCAGCATAATGGCTACCTTACGCATACGTTACACAGCACTCACTGCTTTGCAATATTAGGTCTAACGCACTAGAAGGGCTATTCAACATATCACCTTGTATTATTCGTTTCGACTTGATTGAAGTTGGCTTGCTTCAATGTGGCCTAATTCAGCCACTTGACGCTCACTGGCCACTTGATGCTCACTGTGTAGTGCTGTTAACTTGCTTTCTATACGCTTAAATACGTAGTTAAGCTCTTGTTTAATAAGCAAATAATCTTTGTTTTTGAATTTCTTTTGCACTTGAATAATCGTATCTGCCGCCAGCTGGTCTGTCAGCTCATGCCGACAAAACTCTCTTAATACGCGTCGCATATAATTGCGATCAACCGCCAACTTAGCCACTTTTTTTGCTACCACAAACCCCACACGCGTTTGTTGCGTTTGGCTTGGTTTGTAATGTACTACAAAAAAGGACGATGAAAAGCGTTTTCTGAAACTAAAAACGGATGAAAATTCATCCGTTTTTTTGAGCATTACCAATGTGTGCATTAGCTTAACAGCGTCTGCAGCAATATCGATGATAAACCTAGAATTACAGACCTAGACGTTTACGACCTTTGGCACGACGGGCTGCAATCACTGCGCGACCACCTTTAGTTTTCATACGCACTAAAAAGCCATGGGTACGGGCACGACGTGTTTTGGATGGTTGATAGGTACGTTTCATTGAATTCTCCAAGCCTGTAAGGCAATTGTTTTACGTGTTTTGCAAAGCCCATTATTAGACATCATTTTGCATAGTGCTGTCAATGCTTTTATGCGCAGCTTCTTAAATGTCTTTTTTAGCGATTATCTAAAATTGTCTGTGGATAAGTCGGCCTAAACACGTTAGAATTGCAGCACTGGGCGGATTCCAGTATTAAAATAAAAATATATTAAAATCAATAACCTAGGTAAATTTAATCGCGGATTAAAGCCTACCTTGCTGAATTAACTCGTTTTTCTAATTATTTGGGCGCTGATGGAACACTTTTGGTCAACTTGTTTGTTAAGGCTAGAGAAAGAACTCTCGCCGCAACAATTTAACACGTGGATTAAACCGCTTAAAGTTGAAATTCAATCCAACACCATACGCCTGCTGGCGCCTAATCGCTTTGTACAACTGTGGATTAAAGACAAGTTTTTATCCAAAATTCATGGTATTGCCGATGAAATATTGCCTGATGCCTTTTTAATCGAATTGGGCATCCACCATGCGGTAAGCCCGGTCAAAAAAATGGAAGCGAATAGCGCGCCTTCTCAACAAGCAGCCAGTAGTCATGTCAGTATACGCAATGTGCCTGAACAACTGCTGGACTCTGTAGCTGCCAAAACTAAACTTGCACAAAATCGACGTATAGTTGAGCGTGAGCGCGGTTCTGGCTTAAATCCATCGTTTAATTTTGATAATTATGTCACTGGTCGCGCCAATCAGTTAGCCCGCGCAGCGGCTATTCAAGTCGCCGATAACCCAGGCAAAGCCTATAACCCGTTGTTTATTTATGGTGGCGTGGGGCTAGGTAAAACGCATTTGCTGCAAGCCATCGGCAATCAACTCAAAAAAGAAAAGCCAGAAGCCAATATTCGTTACCTGCATGCTGAGCGCTATGTTTCGGACGTGGTGAAAGCCTATGAGAATAAAGCGTTTGACGATTTTAAACGGCAATACCATTCTCTAGACTTGCTACTGATCGATGATATTCAGTTTTTTGGTAAAAAAACGCGTACGCAAGAAGAGTTTTTTTACGCTTTTAACACCTTAATTGAAGAAAAAAAGCAAATCGTCATCACCTGTGATACTTATCCCAAAGAAATTATTGATGTGGATGAACGTTTACGTACTCGTTTTAGCTGGGGATTAACCGTGGCGATTGAGCCGCCAGAGCTAGAAATGCGCGTGGCGATTTTGCTTAAAAAAGCGGAAAGCGTTAATATTCATTTGGATGAAGATGTGGCGTTTTTTGTAGCTAAACAAATCCGTTCTAATGTGCGCGAGCTAGAAGGCGCCTTGAATCGTATCATCGCCATGGCCAATTTTACTGGGCATGCCATGGATATTCATTTAGCCAAAGACGCTTTGCGTGATTTGATTGCGGTGCGTGGCCGCCAAATTACCATAGAGAATATCCAAAAAACGGTGGCGGATTATTACAAAATTAAAGTCAGTGAAATGTACAGCAAGAAACGCACGCGTAATTTTGCCAGGCCGCGACAAATTGCCATGTGTTTAGCGCGCGAGCTGACCAATCATAGCTTTCCGGAAATTGGTGAAGCGTTTGGCAGCCGCCACCATACGACGGTAATGCATGCTTGTGAAGAAATTGAGCAATTACGTTTAAATGACCAAACCATTGCGCGTGATATCGGTTTTTTAACGCAAGTCATCCGTGATTAAGTGATGATTAGCCTGTGGATAACTTACAAAGGTTTGTTGTGAACGAATTACGAATAAAGCAGTACAAACAGCAATGATGAAAATGATGCACAATCTATGCACAATACAAATAGCAAGTTGTTAACACTTATCAACAAGGTTAACTGATTGATTTAAAATAATAATATTAAGTATCAACAGAAATACGCTCTATTATTATTACTATTATTTTATTTATATATTAAATTACTAATTAGGCAATGTTATGCAAATCAAAATAAACAGAGAAGTGCTACTGAAACCGCTGACCAATGTCACAGGCATTGTAGAGAGACGTCACACACTTCCTATTCTTTCTAATTTATTGCTAGAAGCCAAAGATAATCAAATTAAGCTCACAGCCACAGATTTAGAAATGCAGATTTCATTAACCATCGACAATGCCTTTAGCGGTGATTTATCGACTACTATATCGGCCAAAAAATTACTCGATATTTGCCGTTCATTGCCAGATTCCGCTGAAATAGACATGAGCAGCAAAGACAGCCGTATTTTATTAAAAGCAGGCAAAAGCCGATTTAATTTGCAAACTCTCCCCGCCACAGATTATCCGGTGATGACCAAAGCCAGTGGTCAACATATCAGCATCCAACTCAGTCAAATCGCACTGAAAAAATTATTGAAGCAAGTGGAATTTGCCATGGCACAGCAAGATATACGCTATTACCTCAATGGTTTATTGTTAGAAGTGAATGGTGAACAGCTCAATATCGTCGGTACCGATGGCCACCGCCTAAGCTTTACTTCGACCACGCTAAACCAAAGCTATGAAAAAACCGAAGTGATTTTGCCGCGAAAAACGGTATTGGAACTGATTAAATTGCTTAATGACAGCGAAGATGATGTCAGCATAGAGCTGGCGGCTGGGCAGGTGAATTTTGCTTTTGGCGAAATTAAACTGATTTCTAAAGTGATAGATGGCAAGTTTCCCGATTACAACCGTGTGATTCCACAAGGTCATCAAAATGCCTTTTCAGTCAATCGCTTAGCGGTACTTACCGCCATGCAACGGGCATCAATTTTATCCAATGAGAAATACCGTGGTATCCGCATGGTACTCAGCAATAACAACTTAAAGCTGATCAGCACCAATACTGAACAAGAAGAAGCTGAAGAAGAGCTGGAAATTAACTACAGCAAAGATGCATTGGACATAGGCTTTAATGTCACTTATCTGATTGATGTATTGAATAATGTAAGTGATGAAGAAGTGGTATTCTCGTTTGCTGATGCCAACAGTAGTTGCTTAATTACAACGGCCAACGATGCGCAATACAAATATGTCGTTATGCCTATGCGCATCTAACCTACAGCTTATTAAGTAAAAAATATTATAAAAAAGAAGGTGTTATGTCACAGCAACCAGAGTACAACTCAGACAGTATTAAAATTTTAGAAGGTTTGGACGCGGTACGTAAGCGTCCTGGCATGTACATAGGCGATACGTCTGACGGTTCCGGTTTGCACCACATGGTGTTTGAAGTACTCGATAACGCCATCGATGAGGCGCTGGCGGGGCATTGCGATGACATTAAGGTGATTATCCATCCTGATAACTCGATCAGCGTGTCGGATAACGGTCGTGGTATACCTACTGACATCAAAGAAGATGATAAGCACGAGCCTAAACGCTCCGCCGCAGAAATCGTGATGACCGAGTTGCATGCAGGCGGGAAATTTGACCAAAACTCCTACAAAGTGTCAGGCGGCTTGCATGGTGTGGGCGTGTCTGTGGTTAATGCGCTATCGGATTGGTTACGCTTAAAAATTTACCGCAAAGGTAAAGTACACCAAATGGAATTTAAGCGTGGCGTGCCGGTGTCACCATTGATAGAAACAGGCACCACTGAGAAAAAAGGCACAGAAGTGCACTTTTTGGCCTCAGTCGAAACCTTTATTTTGGTGGAATATCACTTTGAAATATTAGCCAAGCGTATCCGCGAATTATCATTTTTAAATTTTGGCGTCAAAATTGAGCTGATAGACCAACGCACCGGCAAATCGGAAAACTTTGCCCATGCGGGCGGCATTAAAGGCTTTGTAGAATACATTAATCGCAGCAAAACCGTGTTGCATCCTAAAACGTTTTACGCCAGCGGCGAAAAAGACGGCATGACCATAGAAGTGGCCATGCAGTGGAACGACAGCTACTCAGAAACCGTACAATGTTTTACCAATAATATTCCGCAACGCGATGGTGGCACGCATTTAACGGGCTTACGCACAGCCATGACGCGCACGCTGAACCAATATATTGAGCAAACGGAAATGGCGAAAAAAGCCAAGGTGGAAACCACTGGTGACGACATGCGTGAAGGCATTACCTGTGTGCTATCGGTGAAAGTGCCAGACCCTAAATTCTCCTCGCAAACCAAAGATAAATTGGTCTCTAGTGAAGTGCAACCTGTGGTTTCAGAGGTAGTATCGGCCAAATTAGCCGAGTTTTTACA
>DASWSZ010000132.1:0-8832 GCA_036402395.1 Methylophilus sp. | reverse complement strand
TACTAATGGTCTGCGTCGGCTGATTGGCTATTTTTTGCTTGCGTGTCATAGTAACTTTGCACGCTTTGCGCCCATGTTTCGTCTGCCATATTCGGCCACTGATCTTTATCAAAACCCGGGGCTAGCTCAAGGCGGCTACTGTCCACGTCCAAAATAAAGCGCTTGTTGACGGTGTCTAATGTGAGTGCTTGCCACGGTACAGCAAATAATTTTTCGCCCATCCCTAAAAACCCGCCATAAGACAATACTGCGTAACACACTTCACCATTGGCGGTATTCAACATAATTTCTTTGATATCGCCTAAATCCTGCTCGTCACGACTGACCACATCGTTGCCAATTAAGGTGTTTGCACCCATTAATCGCGGGCCTGGGCCATCGCCATCATTGCTGTTGTACATGCCATACGTATCGCGTTCTAAATAGTCCATTGCTATATCCTCTTAATAATTAAGTAACGTAAACACCAGCGTAGTATCCATCGTGCTACTGGCATTGCATCGTGCATGCAGTGTGAGCTTTTCCGCGCTGTTGATATGTACGACAGCCAACACTCAATCAAGATAGGCAATGGCATTCAGTCACCCGTTTACCAAAGGTTATTCATAAACAATGGGCAGTGTTTAGGCAAGGTTAAACCTCTAACTGCTTTAGTAGCTATATGTGTGGATGTGTACAGACTCGACATTTAATGAACATAAAAATACCTGCAATCTATTCATTATCAGTGCATGCATTCAGGCTGATGATGCAATAGATTGTTCATTCAACTTAAAGGAGTAAGCATCATGCATATAGATCAAAAAGGTAATAAAGACGACAAAGACAACAAAAAATCTAATCAAAAAGACACTAAAGATAAGAAAGACGACAAAAAAGCCAAAGGTAAGAAATAAGTCAATCATCCGTAATTTGGGTGAGTAGTGAGAATTAAACTTTGTGTATTACTGTAAGGTTTTTTTGAAAGATCACCCGTTAGGGTGATCGTTTTCCTGCCATCCATTGATGTCTATTTAACTAGATTCATTGGCCATACCAAGCAAACGCTGCCTATTTAACACATGGGTAAGCAGGTTCCATCGCCCTTATTTTTGATTCTACTCAGTGTGTTATCGCACGCACAAACGCAGTTTAATCATGCATGCTTTTAACAGCTTAGTTTTATAGCTATTACTTTAAAACGCACGCCATTTATTATTTGATCAGGAGATCACGATGCAAACGCCATCCGACATTCAACACAATAACGCCGTTGCCTTATTAGAAGCAGACCATCAAGCGGTCAACAAATTATTTAAACAATATGAAAAAGCCACCGAAACTGACAACAAAAAAGAATTGGTGAGCAAGATTTGCGCGGAACTCAGCCTGCATGCACAAGTAGAAGAAGAGATTTTTTATCCGCAATTTAAGCTGGCTGTGGGAGATAAACCAATGATTGCGGAAGCGATCGTGGAGCACAGCACCCTAACTGACTTAATGGCACAAGTGGAAGGTAAACAACCTGATGGTGAAATGTTTGACGCTAAAATCAAAGTACTGGCCGAGTATGTGCAACACCATGTCAAAGAAGAAGAGACTGAGATGTTCCCTAAGGCTAAAAAATCCAAAATGGATTTGGAGAAAATTGGCATGGAAATCATCGCCCGTAAAACTGCACTAAAAAAACCCAAAAAATAGCTTGTGATAGAAGCTGTGTTTAGCAGCCATTTCAACTATTTACTCAGCTGATGCCACGCCGTGCGTCAGCTGAAATATCCTATGGTCAGCCCAATACAGGCTAGATTATTTAATCTTTTTAGGCAGCACATTTAGCTCACATGATCATCTTCCTCACTATCATACTGACGCTGATCAGCTTCATTGTCTTCATGAATTTTGTCACCGCTGAAAAAAAGATACAGCACAAGTTGGATAAGTTGTACGAGGTGAGCAGCCCACAATTTGTCCGGTCGGTCAGTGCTTTGCTCGGGCCGTCATTTATAGACGGCAACACGGTACAAGTGCTTAAAAATGGCAATGAAATCTTCCCAGCCATGCTACTAGCCATTGCACAGGCCAAACACAGCATTACCTTTGAAACCTTTATTTATTGGGCGGAAAGCATAGGCGAGGAGTTTGCAACAGCCTTGAGTGCGCGTGCCCGTGACGGTGTCAAAGTGCACGTGTTATTAGATTGGATAGGCAGCGTCAAGATGGCACAGCAGCAACTTGATGCCATGCTGAAAGCGGGTGTACAAATTCAACGCTACCATAAACCGCATTGGAGCCATCTTTCGCGGCTCAACAATAGAACGCACAGAAAACTATTGATTATTGACGGGGCGCTAGGCTTTACCGGTGGCGTGGGTATTGCTGACCAGTGGCGTGGCAATGCGCGTAACCCTGATGAATGGCGCGATACGCATTTTCAAGTCACCGGCCCAGTGGTGGCGCAAATGCAAGCCGTATTTATGGACAATTGGATTAAAGCGCAAGGCAAAGTATTGCACGATCAGTATTACTTTCCCGTCATAGAAAGTACTGGAGCGATGCCTGCGCAAATGTTCAGCAGCTCGCCCAGCGGTGGCAGTGATTCAATGGAGCTGATGTACTTGATGGCCATCACCGCAGCGGAAACCTCCATCGTCATCTCAAGCGCGTATTTCGTCCCCGATCACATGTCAATTCAAGCCTTGATTGACGCCGCCCAACGTGGCGTCACTATACGCATTATTACTCCTGGCCCGCATATAGACACCCATTTGGTACGCAGAGCCTCGCGCGCGGGATGGGGTGACCTGCTGCAAGCCAACATACAGATAGCCGAATACATGCCTAGCATGTACCACTGTAAAGTGCTGATTATTGATGACTTATTGGTATCCGTAGGCTCAACCAATTTTGACAATCGCTCGTTCAGATTAAATGATGAGGCCAATCTGAATGTGATGGACAAGCCATTTGCTCTGGCGCAACGGCAGATTTTTGAGGAAGATTGGCAGCATAGCCAACCAGTCAGCTATCAAGCATGGTTAGCTAGACCATTTAAAGAAAAGCTCCTGGAGCAACTCGCGCTGTTATTCAAGTCGCAGTTATAGGGTTAATTGCTAATTAAGTAGACTAGACAAGCGCTCATTCAATAGCTGTTGATCACGTAATGGCGCCGCCGATTGCGCGATATTTAAAATCAGCCTATTGGTGTAACCCAATAGGCTGAGTGCTTACCTAACGCAATACAACTTACACAATCACTTGGCTACTATTACTGCTTTTCCAGTCGTTTTCAAAGCGGCGGGTATCATCATCTGATTTAGATTTAACGCCAATCAAAATACCGCCATCGTTAATGCCTTGCTCGTATTCTTTCAAGCGGTCTTCCGGAATACCCCAGCCTATCAATGCGCCAACAATACCAGCAGTCACACCGCCTGCACCCGCACCCGCAACAGCGGCTGCCACTGGGCCTGCAATGACCAAGCCCAAGCCAGGTAATACCAATGACGTGCCGACCGCGGCGATAGCGGCAGCGATAGCGCCTACCGTACCCCCCAGTGCGCCACCAATAGCGGCACCTTCAGCCGCTTTATTGCCCACTTCTGTTTCTAAAGTAGCGTCTTGACCATAGTATTTTTTACGTGTTTCTTCTGACATCACTACGTCGATTTCATTCGAATTGTAGCCAGACTCTGACAATGATTTGTAAGCATTTTCAGCACTGTCTTGGTCTTTAAATAATCCCGTTACTAAGCTCATGTTATTTCCTTTATATAAATAAATTAATTACTACAAATGATGAATGGATGAACTTGAAAATTCATGCAATTCTCAATTTGCTAAAAAAAGCATAGGGGTTTCAAAACAGAGGGTCGGTACGTTAACGAACTAATCTCAAGCAACTTATTCATTGCAAATGTGCGAGAACACTTAAGCCAATAGCCCTGCATGATTTAGCAGCACTCGTCTAGCTTTATAGGCTTTTTTATATTCCAGTCGCTAAATATAGACTTATGTTAGCCATCAAACAGAACGCATACGTGATCAGCGCATACTCTGCACACATCAATTTACGGAGCATACACATGGTACTGGTCAGTCACACAAATGAAGCATCATTGAATCATGGGCCTGCCGTTGCCGTGCAGCATGGCGAGCACACACATGCTCAGCATAGTGCAGTGTCTTGGCCCGCCATTTTGGCAGGTGCAGCTGCCGCGGCCGCTTTGTCACTTAGCTTATTATTACTTGGCGCAGGCTTAGGGTTGTCTGCGGTTTCGCCATGGGCGCAGCAAGGTGTGAGTAGCACGACCCTGGGTGTATCCACCATTGCTTGGTTGGCACTGACACAAATTGTGGCAGCGGGCATGGGTGGCTATTTGGCTGGCAGACTACGGACGCGCTGGCTAGGCGTGCACACAGATGAAGTGTATTTTCGCGACACCGCGCATGGCTTTTTGGCGTGGGCCGTAGCAACACTGGCTACTGCATTGATGCTGACTTCGGCGCTAGGCGGCATGGTTAATAGCGGCGTACAAGCAGCGGCTACCCTAGGCAGTGGCGCAGCAACGGGCGTGGTGGCAGGCAGCATCGCAGCGGCTAATACCGGTCAAGAGGATGGCGCTGGCATGGGCTATTGGATAGATACGTTGTTTCGTGCCGAAGCACCTGCCAACACGAGCACTGTATTAGATCTGAACACTAACGCAACCGACAATACGCCGGCCACTGCATACGCTGCTGAAAACACGACACAAAACGCTGGTCAGAATTCTACTCAAAACGCAGCACAAAGCACTGCAGAAGTCACCCGCATTTTTGTGAATGCTATCGGCATGCCCACCTTGCCGCCTGCCGATGTGACGTATTTAGGTCAACGCGTTTCAGCACGCACGGGCTTAAGTCAGCAAGCAGCAGAAGCGCGTGTTACCTCCATGTATAGCAATATGCAAAGCAAAGCGCGTGAGGCTGAAGTGGCGGCCAAAGCCACTGCTGACAAGCTACGTAAAGTCACGATTTACTCTACTTTATGGTTGTTTGCCTCGCTGTTAATGGGCGCTTTTGCTGCCAGTTTAGCGGCTACTTGGGGTGGTCGCTGTCGCGATGCTTAAGCTGGCATAACCCTTATTCAATCCAACTCACATTTAATCATTTTCGACCATTTATATTGGAGACAAGCGATGCGTTCATTACTGCTGTTTTTTATCGGCATTCCTATTCCCATCATTATTTTAATTGCACTGTTTATGCATTAATGCCGTACAAAGTAAGCCATTTTAAAACACGCATGCTTAAGTGTTATCCAGCAGCGTGTATGCCATTCTGACTATTGAATCGTGAGGAAACCCTATGACCACATCACAAAGGAAAATACTGACCTTGGCGCACCCACCCAAAGCACAAGACGCGATTGCCTTGCTGCGTGCGGATCACAAACTGGTGAGCGGGCTGTTTGACACCTATGAAAAAACCAACACCAAAGTACTGAAGAAAAAATTGGTCAGCCAAATTTGTATGGAACTGACCGTGCATGCACAAGTGGAGGAAGAAATTTTTTACCCGGCCATTAAGCAAGCGCTTAAAGAGCATGCCCCGCAAGACCCTAGCCACAAGGACCATGCATTGGTGCCAGAAGCCATGGTGGAACATGACACTTTAAAAGCCTTGATTGCGCAAGTAGAGGGCGTAGAACCTGACGGTGAAATGTTTGACGCCAAAATCAGAGTGCTGAGTGAGTATGTGCATCACCATGTGACTGAAGAGCAAAACGAAATGTTTGTAAAAGCCAAAGCCAGTGCGTTGGATATGGTGGCATTGGGCGCCAAAATCGCAGCGCGTAAACAAGCGCTGACGGCTAAATAAAGCGAGAGCACAGCTGCATTTTTATATTGCTACACGCAAGTATTATTGACTAAGGAAACCGCTATGAATAACGATACCACCAGTAAAGACAAGACCAGTAATGACAAGACAAGTCACGAAAAGCCCATGCATAACAAGGCAGCAGCTGACGAAAACATCATCACCATCGGCCAAGGTGGCGAACTGCATCAGCAAGTATCAGGTGAGCATGATCTGCTGACCACCAATCAGGGTTTGCCCTTATCAGACAACCAAAACTCACTTAAAGCCAACCCGCTAGGCCCAGTATTGCTAGAAGATTTTATTCTACGTGAAAAAATTACACACTTTGACCATGAGCGCATTCCTGAGCGTATTGTGCATGCGCGTGGCACCGGCGTGCATGGCCATTTTGAGTTAACACATTCTTTGCAGTCGTACACGACGGCAAAAATTCTCACCGAAGTGGGTGAAAAAACGCCGCTGTTTACACGGATTTCTACCGTGGCTGGTGGCGCTGGCTCTGTCGATACACCACGCGATGTGCGCGGGTTTGCCACCAAGTTTTACACCAAAGAAGGCAATTGGGATTTGGTTGGCAATAATGTTCCAGTGTTTTTTATTCAAGATGCCATTAAGTTTCCTGATTTAGTACATGCCGTGAAAATGGAGCCGGACCGTGGTTTTCCACAAGCGGCTTCCGCCCATGATACGTTTTGGGATTTTATTTCCCTGACGCCAGAATCTATGCATATGGTGATGTGGATTATGTCTGACCGCACCATTCCGCGCTCTTTACGCATGATAGAAGGCTTTGGCGTGCACAGCTTTAGATTGATTAATGCTGCTGGTACATCCACTTTTGTTAAATTCCACTGGCGTCCGCGCTTAGGCTTGCAGTCTATGGTGTGGGATGAAGCCGTTAAAACGGCAGGCGCCGACCCAGACTTTATGCGCCGTGAACTGTTTGAAGCCATTGAAGCTGGCAATTTTCCAGAATGGGATTTAGCTGTGCAATTGTTTACTGCCGAAGAAGCTGCGCAATTTCCGTTTGACCACTTGGATGCCACCAAATTTATTCCCGAAGAATTGGTGCCTTTACAAGTCATCGGCCGCATGGTGCTAGATAGATGGCCAAATAACTTCTTTGCCGAAACCGAGCAAGTGGCGTTCTGTCCTTCACATGTGGTGCCCGGCATTGATTTTTCTAACGACCCGCTGTTACAAGGCCGTTTGCATTCTTACTTAGATACGCAATTATCGCGCTTGGGTTCACCCAATTTCCACCAGATTCCAGTCAATGCACCGCAATGTCCGTTTGCCAATCACCAGCGCGATGGCCATATGCAAATGGCGCAGCCTAAAGGCCGTGTTGCGTATGAGCCTAACTCTTTATCGACCACTTCGCCGCGCGAGACCCCGCAAGGCTTCCGCAGTGCAGCGGTAGAAGAACATGGCGTAAAAGGACGTATTAGAGCAGAAAGTTTTGCCGACCATTACAGCCAAGCACGTCAATTCTTTATCAGCCAATCCAGCCATGAGCAAAAACACATGGCCTCAGCGTTGATTTTTGAATTATCCAAAGTGGAGCATGTGCATATTCGCATCGCCATGTTGGCGCATTTGCGTACTATATCTGAAACGCTGGCGAGTAAAGTTGCCGATGGCTTAGGCATAGCCACGCTGCCAGCCGCCAACACGCCTGCCGCGCCAGTGCAAGATTTGCCAAGCTCACCGGCGGTGCAACTGATAGGTAAAATGAAAGACACCTTAGTAGGGCGTGCGATTGGTATTTTGATTGCAGAGGGCTCAGATGCGGACACCATCGCGGCCGTTAAACAAGCTGCAGTAGAAGCGGGTGCCAGCGTCAAAATTGTCGCCCCCAAAATTGGTGGCGCAACATTGAGTGATGGTTCTTTACTCCCTGCCGATGGTCAGTTAGCAGGTACGCCTTCTGTAATGTTTGACGCGGTGGCGATTATTTTATCTAGCGAAGGCGCGCAAAAAATAATCAATGAAGCGGCTGCTATTGATTTTGTGCGGGATGCCTTTGGCCATTTAAAAGCCATTGCGGCAGATGAAGGTGGCGCATTATTACTGACCAAAGCACAGGTTACAGAGGATGCCGGTGTGGTAAATGCGGTTGATACAAAAGCCTTTATTGCCGCGGCTAAAACACGGCTATGGGACAGGGAAAATACCATACGCGCTTAGGCGTTCATCTCACATTGGCGGGCATCCCACTGATCGGCATACGGCAAGGCTAATACCATCGCTTGCCTAGTGTGCGCGATTCAGCGGGATGCAGTCCAAAACCATCGTTAATCCATGAATAAATTTAACCGATAAGCGGGTAAATTAAGGAATAGAATACAGACATGCTGAGTTAATCGGGGGGTAGCCATGCTGGACAGTCTTGCCAACTTTTTAGGCGGTGATAGCTTTATGCCGCACGGTCATTGTTATTACTGGAAACCGGCCATACTCTGGTCATACGTCGCTTCAGATATCCTTATTGCCCTAGCATACTATGCTATTCCCATCGCACTGATTTACTTTGTGCAAAAACGTAAAGATCTAGAATTTAACTGGATTTTTATTATGTTTTCGGCGTTTATTTTTGCCTGCGGCACCACCCATTTAATTTCCATCTGGACCATTTGGCAGCAAGTGTATTGGCTAGATGTGAGCGCAAAAGGCTTTACTGCTATCATTTCTGTGGTCACCAGCATTATGTTGTGGCGTTTGATGCCACAGGCCTTAAGTATTCCCGGCACGCAAGAATTAAAAGACACGGTGGCACAATTACGTCATGAAATCAGTGAGCGACAGCAGGCGGAAGTAGCGCTGGCGCACATGAAAAACTCGCTGGAATTGCGTGTGGAAGCGCGCACCGCAGAGTTGCTAGAAATCAACAAACAGCTCGCCAATGAAATTGATACCCGCAAACAAGCCGAAGTGGCGTTGTTTACTGAGAAGCAACGTGCAGTCATCACCTTAGAGTCAATAGGGGAT
>DASWSZ010000131.1:0-10363 GCA_036402395.1 Methylophilus sp. | reverse complement strand
GCCACAACATTATGGGCATGTCGGCATCGCTATCCTTTTATGCCTTGTTTGCGCTTATTCCGCTGGTGTTGCTGATCTTTTTTCTGCTCAGCCATTTGGTGTTCACGTCGGATTACGCCATCGTCAAACTGGCCATTCTCACCAGCAACTTGATGCCCGACTTTAGTAATAACATCATGATTGAAGTGTATAGCGCCACACAAACCAAAGCCGTGTGGGGGGCGCTCGGTATTTTTATTTTGCTGTGGACCATCACGCCTTTGGCCAGCGCCATGCGCGCTTCGTTTAATATCATTGCCAGCAAAATTGAGGCGCCATCATTTTTTAGACGCAAGTTGCAAGACATCTTATCGGTACTCGGCATCTTGTTGCTGTTTTTTCTATTTACCTCGGCGGGCTTTGCGGTTGAAAAAATCATCCGCTTTTTAGCCGTTCACATCACAGCGTTTCAACTTAACCTAATTGGCTCTAGCCTCACACTTGCGCTCACCACGCTGTTGATTGCTGGCTTTTACCGTGCGTTCTTTCCTATGCGCGTTGCCTTTATACATTTATTATTGGGTGCGTTTGTCACCGCCATCCTATGGCTGGCCATGCGGGCGGCCTTTGGGCTATTTTTATCGGTGAATACCCAGTATGGCGCTATTTTTGGCAGCATGAAAGCCATGTTTATCTCGATCACCTGGCTGTATCTAAACTTTGCCGTATTTTTGCTGGGCACTGAACTCATCGCTACCCTACGTAAAAAAGAAGCGCTGTTATTAAAAGGCCTGTTTGATAATGTCCCTAACAAAGCCAATTATATTGAGGCACTGATGAGCCGCTATGGCAAAACATTTCAACTAGACGATAAAGTCATAGAGATAGGCAGTGAAGACCGCAATTTATATTTCATTGTCGAAGGCACAGTACACATTAAAAAAGCCGACAAAGTACTGCGTATCCTTAAATCGGGGGATTATTTTGGTGAAATTGCCGTATTAGCAGAACAGCCCGCCAGTGCCGACGCAGTAGTGGTGTCTGAGACAGCACAGATTATTGTGATTTATGCAGAAAATATTGCTACCATGCTGGCAGAAGACCCTAGAGTCGCCATGCAGTTGTTAAAGCAAATGGCGCACAGAATCCAGAACAATTAAATGACTTTTGACTCAAGTTACTTTTAAACCAAGTGATTATTTACTATAAATGCACTGTCACTATTGTTAGTAAACACTACTTAAATTAATGCAATCATGGCGATTACCAAAACTTCACCAGCAAAACCGCAGGACATACAGCAACTCATTCATTTACTGAATCAAGGCGAACTGGCGGCGGCGGAGAGCAAAGCCAAACAGCTGATTGCGCAGCATCCCACCACGTTTGTGTTGCATCACGTATTAAGTTTAGCGTTAGATCAGCAACAAAAATTTGCCGAAGCCTTAGTCAGTTATCAGCGCGCCTTGGCGCTGCAACCCAACACGCCAGATCTATTATTTAACTTGGCCATCGTGCAAACACAGCTAGGTTTGATGCAGGAGGCCGAAGTCAGCTATCGCCTAGCCATACAATTGCAACCGCGCTTTTTTGAAGCGCATGGCAATTTGGGCACAGTATTGCAAAAGCAGGGCAAATTAGATGAGGCGATTGCCAGTTACCGCAATGGGCTGCTAATTAATCCGCAAGATGCACGCGGTCACTTTAATTTAGGCACGGCCCTGCGTGATAAGGGCTTGCTGGATGAGGCCATAAAAAGCTATCAAACCGCCATACAATTGTTTGCAAACTACACCGATGCTTATAATAACTTAGGCGAAACCTTGCGCGATCAAGGCAATATGCCAGCCGCGGTACAACAGTATCAGCAGGCGTTAAGTTTGAATCCGGCACACGCCGCCGCCAATTACAATATGGCGGAGTTTTTATATCTGGCTAAACGTTACCAGGAAGCCATTCCCTACTTTGAGCAATCGCAACTGGAAGATTGGCAAGAACGTATCCTGTATTGTTTATACAAAGCCGAGCGGTTTGCCGAATTTAAACAAAAGCGGGCAGAACTCATCAGCCAAAAGCCGCATACTTCGCCCTTTTTAGCCACCCTGTCTACGCATTACAGCATTAACTTTAACGAGCCAGACCCCTATAATTTCTGTAAAAACGGCTTTGATTTTGTTTATCATCGTAGCATTCCAGCCTTAGCAGATAACAGCAGCTTGCTACAAGCGCTATTGCATGACATTGATACCGCTGACATTGCCGAGCGTAAACAAGCCAGACTGACCAACGGCAAGCAATCGGCAGGCAACTTGTTTAAACGGCCAGAAGCGTCCTTTAAAGCTCTGGCGGAATTGATTAAAGAAGCATTTTTAGATTATCAAACACAGTTTGCCGGCGCTGATTGTGAACTGATTCAATCGTTTCCTAGCACGCTGGAATTTACCAGCTCATGGTACGTAAAGATGCAGCAAGGCGGCCATTTGAATGCACACATACACGAAATAGGCTGGATTAGCGGTGCAGTCTATTTGGCTATGCCAGATAGTGAGTCAGAACAAGAAGGCGCTTTTGAATACGGTACCCACGGCGATGACTATCCGCAACTGCATCAGCAGTTTCCAACACAATTTATCAAACCTAAAGTGGGGGATATTGTGCTATTCCCATCCTCGCTATTTCACCGTACCATACCGTTTAACGCCAAGCAGGAGCGCATTTGCATTGCCTTTGACTTAAAGCCACAGCAGATTAATTCTTCTAGTAGTCATTACTAGCTTCAATGTTGTAAACTTCGCAAATAGTTAGCGCAACATCTTATTGTCGGCGAAGTTTATTGCTGTTTAATTAATAAAATTAAGCCATTGATTTTATTAAGAATAATTAAAAATCATCCGCATACACTCAGGCTATTATTTTTTTGTTACACTGAACGTACTCAGATGAAAATAAAAGCCACCCTAGGTTGGGCAAGGGCTTAAGCAGAGGAATACCATGAAACACCTAAATACACTGGATGACGCCACCGTGTTGGTCATCGATGATCAAACCACTAGCCCCTCCATCCTGTCGCAAGTGGTTAGAAGCATCCATCCCAAAGTTCATGTCATTGAGCGCACCAACCCAGAAAAAGCCTTGGAATGGGCCACACAGAATACAGCTGATTTGATTTTGGTGGATTACGTGATGCCAGAAATGAATGGCATTGATTTTGTGCGCATGGTGAAAACTATCCCAGCCTATCAATTTGTGCCTATCGTGATGATTACCATCAAAAAAGATGCTGAGACTAAAAATAATGCGCTGGATGCCGGCGTCACAGATTTCTTAAGTAAGCCGATTGATGTGCACGAGTGCACTGCACGCTGCAAAAACTTGCTGATTATGCGTCAACAGCAAATGACACTGGAGATGAAAAGTAATTTGCTGGAAAGCTTAGTCAAAGCAGCCACTGCCGAAATTAGAGCACGCGAACGCGAAACGCTGATGCGTTTAGCCCGCGTGGGTGAATATCGAGACTACGAGACTTCCCGGCATTTGGTCAGAATGGCCTTGTATGCACGCGTGCTGGCCGAGGCTTCTGGCTTCTCCGACGAGGAAGCAGAAACTATAGAGCTGGCTGCGCCCTTACATGACATAGGCAAAGTAGGTATTCCAGACAATATCTTGCTTAAAGCTGGTCCCTTAGATGCACAAGAACTCGCTATCATGCGCAAGCATCCGTCCATTGGCTTTCAGGTATTAGAAGATAGCCCATCTAAGTATTTACAAAAAGGCGCGGAAATTGCGCTTTCGCATCACGAGCGCTATGACGGCAGCGGCTACCCCAAAGGGCTGGTCGGCAAAAAAATACCTATTTCAGCGCGAATTGTGGCGATTGCCGACGTGTTTGACGCACTCACCAGCAAACGCCCGTATAAAGAAGCATGGAGCGTAGAAAAAGCCATCGCCTACATAGAAAGCGAAGCAGGCAAGCATTTTGATCCTGAGTTGGTCAAAACACTGTTGAAAATTCGCATGAAACTGGAAAGAATTCACGAAGAATATTCCAATTAACTCTTACAAGCGCGCTTAAGTGCGCCGCCTTTATTGATATGTGTGAATATTTAATGCACAATCCAGCTTTGCTTTTATCTAAGCAAAGGTTTAATTTAATGCAAATAATATTACTCAGAATAACAATTTAAGGGTTTTTCATGAAAAAGCTATTGCTGTCTACCGCACTGATTGTTTCCCCCAGCTTTACCCACGCCGCAGGCTTTGCCTTAATAGAACAAAGTGGTAGCGGCATGGGCAATGCTTATGCCGGTGTAGCAGCAGTCGCCGAAGATGCCAGCACCATTTACGCCAACCCTGCTGGTATGACCTATGTGGAAGGCACGCAAATTGTGGGTGCAATACATTTAATTAAACCAGATGGTGAATTTAATAATGAAGGTTCAGCTAGAGCTTTGCCTAGACCCCTAGGTGGCGGCAGTGGCAATATCGGTGATTTAGCGTTTATTCCTAACTTTTATTACAAAAGAGATATTAGCGAAGATGTTAAATTTGGCTTGGGCATCAATGCACCTTTTGGTCTTAAAACTGAGTATGACAAAGACTGGATAGGTCGCTTTCAAGGGGTTAAATCTGACCTCAAAACAATTAATTTTAATCCTTCATTAGCATTTAAGGTCAATGACCAACTGTCATTAGGCTTTGGTATTTCTGCAATGTGGATAAAAGCCGAGCTCACAAGTGCTGTGAACTTTTTAGCCACCGAAGGTAGTTCTGAAGTGAAGGGCGATGATTGGGGCTTTGGTTATAATTTAGGGGCTATTTACCAAGTAACGCCAGATACACGCATAGGCTTTGCTTATAGGTCAAAAATCGATCAGAACTTAAAAGGTGACGTTAAATTTAAACGCCCAGCTGGCACGCCTGCGCCATTTGTTGCTGCTACCCCGAATGGCGATGTGACTGCGGAAGTTACGCTACCAGAGACGTTTTCCATGAGTGGGTTTAGCAAACTTAACAGCCAATGGGATCTATTGGCAGATGTAACATGGACACGCTGGAGCCGCTTTAGAGAGTTAGCCGTATATCGCGAGAGTGGTAACCTACTCATTGCCACGCCAGAAAATTGGGATAATACGCTGCGCTATTCACTAGGAGTTAATTACCACTACAGTGACACGCTTAAGCTGCGCGCTGGTATTGCCTATGATGAGGAAGCGATCAGTGACCGATTCCGCACCGTGCGCATTCCGGGTAATGATAGAAAATGGCTAGCACTTGGGGCTGGTTGGCAATACACCCCAAGCACCAAACTTGACATAGGTTACGCTCATTTATTTGTGGGTAACCCAAGTATTGATGATGATCAAACCAATGTGTTTCCAAGTAGAGGCAGAGTCACTGGTGATTACGATGCCAATGTCGATGTATTAAGCTTCCAAGTGACCCATAACTTCTAATGGATTTAATGCTATAAAATCCCGCAATTGCGGGATTTTTTTCGTCTAGCGCGCTATCTGCAGTCTCTACAGCAAGCTTAAACGCAAGCAAATCTGCAAATTAATATGCCGAGTAAATTGTTGGTGCAGAGTGTGGACTTAGGCTTTATGATGGTAATTGCCTAGTCATCATTTAGCGGAGGCACTACACATGATTAAACCATTCTATATTGATTACCCACAAGAGCATTTTGAAGGGCAACCGCACCGTTATCGCTGTGTGTTTTGCAAACAAGAAACCACCCATATTAATGGCCGACTAGAAGGCCATTTAGCCACGTGTGATTACCGAGTACAAATGGAAAAGTGCGGCTATGAGGTGCTCAATTCCAGCACCCATACGGAGTTGGTGGACGCCGACGAGTTTGATTAAGACTGGCTGTACTCAAAAGCCACTTGCAAAAGTGTGTGCAACCAGTGCCCATGTACTTGGCGTATGTTAGATTGCATATTAACTAATGCTGGGTTTGGTAAGCCTTAATTTCAGTCAGTGTTTGCTTAAGCTGCGCGGTTAATTGTGCATCTTCTCCAACCACTTTTAAACCTTGCTGGACGACTTTTTCTGCTTGTACCGCGTGGCCTTGTGCCAATAATACGTTAGCCAAATTATTATACGCAGCTGCAGCCGTTGGATGCTTATCCACAGCTTGCTGAAACGCGGCGGCAGCGGCAGTTAAATCATTGGCATAATAGGCGGCATTACCCAAGCCCATTAATAATATTAAATGCTCTGGCCAGCGCATTACCGCGGCTTGATAAGCCAATAACCTAGCTTGCTTGTTGGCGGTTTTTTCAAACGCAATCAGGGCTTTTACTACGCTTTCCACCTCTGCGCTGGCTGGCAGTTGGCCAGGCTGTAACGCCACAAAGGCCCAGTATTCACTGCGCGCCCAAGTGCGCTGAAAGCTGCTGAGTGTCATTTCAAAGCGTTTAAAGGTGCCTGAGCGCAACCATATTTTTTCTTGATTTAAATCGTAGCCAACTACCACCGCGTAATGCCAAGATGGTGCCCAAGACAGCCCTAAATTTTGCATTACCACCACCACATGACCAGCGGCAATTTCTTGTATGACCGCATCCAATTTGGGTGGGATTTGCACCGCCAGTGCACCATGCCTGCGTGTCGCTGCCAACATTTCAATTTGCAAGCTACCTTCGCGGCTAGGGATATACACTTCTGGGGTGAGTTGTTCTGGCGTGACGCTAATCTGCACCGCATTGAGCGCAGTGGCCAGCGCGGCAGGACCACATTGATACAAGGTTTGCGGGTAAAACGGCGTATTGATGAGCTCTGCTTGCCTAGGCAGTTGTTTATTTTGGGTGACTTCGCGCACCCCGGTAGCCGCACATGCACTTAACAACAACGTGCAAAGCACCATAGAAAAAGCCAGTATCCCGACTCTACGTAACATACTGGCTTTCATGATCTTAAGCTGCGCGCTTAAAAACTAATATTGGCATTAAGCAACGCAGACTTATTAACGAACTGAGCGTGTGAAAGGATAGACTTTGGTTAAGCCAAGTATGTCCGTCACTAATAGCACTAAAAAGATAAACACGATGACTCCAATAAAACCACCGGCTGGGGCGCTATCCAATTTAGAGGCCAGTGAGCTAGCTTCTTCATCGGTCAATGCCGCTACACGGGTTTGTGCGTGTTCTACATCAATGCCACGTGCTACTAAGGCTGTTTTAACGTCTTCACGCGACAACGCACTGACGATACGTGCACGGTCTTGATCACCGGACACTGTTGAAGTTGCAGTTGCCACTTGCTCGGTACTGATCATGGCCGCTTGTACTGACTGGATGGAGCCTGTGAATAACACCGAGGCCGCTAAAAATGCACTTAAAAAACGCTTCATAAACATCATGGTAAAACTCCTTATCAATTGAATTGCTGTAGGGTGAAATGAACTTACATGCCACTTTTGTTTGCTACAAGTGAATAAAAAGTTAGCGCACACCCATAAGCTACCATAATGCATGCGCTATGTATATCTGCTAGCGCACTTAGGTTTGTGTTAACGAATAATCATAAGCCTTGCATGAAAACACTAACCAGTACAAATGGATATGCCCTTTCAGGCGCGTGAGTGGCATTAAGCACACTATAAATGTAGGTGTAGCTGTTGCGCAAGCTGATGGGCTGACACAAACGCGCTTTCTACCCGCCCGCTGATGCACCAATCGCCACACGCCGCCAGTTGCTGTGTGGCATCCAGATACACCTGCGCGGTGGCGAGTTTTTGTGCATTGGCGTAATGCCATTTTTTTAGTTGTAGCAGTTTTGGCTGCAACACTGTTTGTCCAATAATCTGGCTAGCGGCTTCTAGCATGTTTGCGATCACCCTATCTGTAGGCTGGTTAAAGTGATCTGCTGCCCATTGGTTGCGACTCATCGCCACGACACTGCAATGCGCGCCTTTGCCAAACAGTGCGTTTCTGCCGGGTTTGGTACTGTTGACTGAAACCCAACTGAGTATGGAATTGGTGACATGCGCGGCATCCCAAGCTAAATTAAGTGAGTGCTCACACCCCATCATTAGTGCATAACAAGGTTGCATTTGAATACTACTGAGTACGTGATGGTGCGCAAAACTAGTGGGCATTAAATTAGCCGATTGCTCGGCGGGCATAGCAGTCACTACCCAATCGTAACTGCCTAAATCAATGCCTTGCGCATCGCTTAAGCGCCACTGCATGTCGTCTCGTGTAATGCACGCCACCAGAGTATTTAAACGGATGGCTACTTGCCGCTGCTGTAACTGTGCCTGCAAATATTGGCCAACCGCCGCCATATTGGGCACACCGACATAATGTGGGAACGTCTCATCCCAAGTGCGCGCCTTTTGCACTTGATGACCATCAATCTCCACAAAACGGGCAGGCCAATGCGCCACCACCCCAGCGAGAATTAAAGGTTGGATAAAATTAGAAAATTCAGCGTGTTTTACAGTAAAAAACTGCGCGCCGTGATCAAAAGCATAAGGTGGATAAACGCGGGTGGCCATGCGCCCGCTAACCTGATGAAACTTATCAAACACAGTGACTTCTGCCATCGCTGATAGATAATCTGCAAGCACTAAGCCAGACAGTCCGGCCCCGATAATAGCAATTTTCTTCATAACGATAATAGCTAAAGTGGCGATTAAAACAGGCTTTGTTGGCGCGCTGCTAATTGCTCGGCGGTAGGTTTTTGCTTGCGCTGGCGTTGCCTATCGGAATTGGGCTTTCTGGAGGCATGCTTGTGAATAATATTCGCGGTTTGCGCATAATGCTGTGGGCTTTTTTTCAGCTGGCTAAATCTAGCCTTGGCCAGCTTGTAGGCTTGTTCAATATCCACCAACGGCGCAGGATAATCCACCCCTATCTTGCAACCACAGGCTTGCTGCAAAGCTTCAGGCATCAGCCACGGCTGAAAAATCCAGCTATTTGAGACCTGACGCAAAGCGGGCAGCCATCTTCTGACAAATACGCCGTCAGGGTCTTGGTCTATGGCCTGCTTGACTGGATTGTAAATACGCAAGGTGTTGATGCCAGTGGTGCCAGACTGCATTTGCACTTGTGACCAATGGATACCGGGCTCGTAATCTAAAAACTCGCGTGCCAAGTGCAAACCAGTTTGACGCCAATGCAACCACAACAAATAGCTGGCGGTACTCATCAGCATGGCACGCATTCTAAAATTCACCCAGCCAGTCTCTCGCAACATAGCCATACAGGCATCCACCAACGGCCACCCGGTTTGCCCCGTCTGCCACGCCTGCAATCTGGTTTGCGATTCAGCGCTGGTATAGCTTTCATCGCGCAGCGCATTAAATGCAGGATGCAGATTTTCAAACTCTATACGCGGTTCAGATTCCAACTTTTGCATAAAATGGCAATGCCAATGCAGCCGGCTTTCAAAACCGGCCAGCCCAGCCAGCAAGCCCTTAGGATAGCTGTCTGGATGGGCTTGAATAGTGGCTCTTTGTAGGCGTAGCGCCTGTACCACCTCACGCATACTCAGTACGCCCCACGTCAAATAGGGCGAGATTCTGGAGCCTGCACACTCGGAAGATAATGGGCTAGAAATGCCGCCGCGATAGCGGCTAGCGCGGCCATGTAAAAAAGTATGCAATAATTTTATGGCTTCTTCACGCCCCCCTCTTTGTCGCTGCGGTTTATCCGCTTGCAATAACGTCAGTGGTTGCGTATACATGTTTGGCCTATCTGCTAATAGCCAAGCTGCTTGGCTGACATGTTCAGGCACGGGGATTAGTGGTGCCGTCATGCGCTGCTCCCACAATGCCGCCCATTTGTCTCGGCTTTTTAAACGCCTGACCACGCCGTTTTGTGGATACTCATGCCATGGAATGGCATGCGTGTTGCACCAAATAGCTACCGCTTTATCCAACTGATAAGTATTATCGTTGCCAGTTTCTTCATGGCTATGCAGGCTAGCGATCGTGTTAGTCTGGGCGATTTTTGCTAGCGTCTCTAATATGCCAATACTGGAGGCTAGCAAAGATAATCCTATAGTTTTTAACTGCAGCTGTAGCGAATGTAAGCACTCACTAACAAAGCACTGATGTTGCGTGGCATAATCTGCGCCACCCCAAACCTCTGCCTGCCAAGTGAAGATAGGCAGCACCGCACCCAGTTTGCAGGCTTCAGAGAGCGCAGCGTGGTCGTGCACCCTTAAGTCATGCTTAAACCAGACCACATGTACCACAGGCTTCATTGTTTTAGGCGCTTGATAGATAGACTGTGTTAAGTCAGTTTTATAAAACAGAGGTTCCATCCACGCCGCAATTATCTACATGCTGCAAGCTTAAACCTAGGGCTATAGCTTTTTGCCGCCCGGCCCTGCAAAAAACCACACAATCATGCCGACCACCGGGAAGAAC
>DASWSZ010000130.1:0-4853 GCA_036402395.1 Methylophilus sp. | reverse complement strand
CTATACCTATTCGCCAGAAATCTTTCACAATAAAAAAATTAAAATATTTGGCGCAAATTCAGACTATCAACAATTAGCCATGGTGGCTGCTGGCCGCATGGATTATGCCTTGATCAACACCAAGCCGGGTATATTAAGTGCCAATAGAGATGCAAAACTCAGCGGCAAAGTGAAAGTTGTCGGCCACCTGAGTGATGATCATTTTTATATCGCATTTTCTAAAAAGCACCCGGATGGTAAACGCCTGATGGAAACATTTGAATCTGGCTTAGTATCACTTAAAGCCAGTGGCGAATACGACAAAATGATGCAGGCATTTCAACAACAATTTAGCCTAATCTCTCAGCCGCAATAATGCACTAGCCTTATGCAAACTTTTCTAATCAGTCAACACAGCCCATTGCTGGTGGCCTTGTCGCTTGCCATTGCGGTGTTCTCCTCTTACGTGTCGTTAGATATGGTGCGACGTGTAGGCTTGGCTACCGAAAGCTCACAAAAACTATGGTTGATATGCGGTGCGGTGGTCATGGGCTCTGGCATTTGGTCTATGCATTTTGTTGGCATGATGGGTTTTAGTTTGCCCATACCACTAGGTTATGATTGGTTCATCACGTTGTTGTCATGGGCCATCGCAGTCGCGGTAGCGGGCATTGCTTTTTATATCCCACGCAAGGCTAACCCCGGCCTGCCATCGTTATTAATTGGCAGCTTGGTCATGGGCTTGGGCATTTCGCTGATGCATTATGTCGGCATGCTCGCCATGCGTATGAGCCCTGCTATCCAGTGGCAGCCTTGGCTATTCATGTTGTCGATTGCTGTGGCAGTCATTGCCTCGTTTGTGGCGCTGCGTATTTTCTGTTGGATGCGCTCGCGTGGTGCTAAGCACATATTCAAATGGGAGGTTGTGGCCGCGATTGTCATGGGCCTGGCCATCTTTGCCATGCATTATATCGGCATGGCGGCGGCACAATTTGTCACTGGCAGCGTCTGCCGCAGTGCCTTTGGTTTTGGTACGCACTGGCTAGGTTATTTGGTAGGGTTTATTGCGTTTGGTTTATTGGCGGTAGCATTAATCACTTCTATTATCGACGCCAAATATAACGAACATTTACGTTTATCGGCCACTGCATTTGAGGCACAAGAAGGCATTATGATTGCCGATGTCAACCATAAGGTGCTGAAAGTCAACAAAGCCTTCACCACCATTACCGGTTATGCCGAGTCTGAAGTGGTAGGCAGACCGTTTAGCTTGCTTAGCCCACTCAAACATGACGAAGCGTTTTCTGAACGCATGTGGTTGAATGTTCAGCTAAAAGGCGTGTGGGAGGGCGAAGTGTGGAACACCCGTAAAGGCGGTGAGCAGTATCCGCTCTACCTCACCATTACTGCAGTTAAAAATGCCGGTGCGCACATGACCAATTATGTGGCTAACTTTACTGACAGCACCGTGCGGCATGCCGCTGCGGCGGAGATTGAGCGCTTGGCTTTTTACGATGCCATTACGCAATTGCCCAACCGTCGGCTGTTGCTAGACCGTTTGGCGCACGCACAAGCCAAAAGTGTACGCAGCGGCTTGTTTGGCGCCTTATTGTTTATTGATTTGGATCACTTTAAAACCCTCAACGATACCTTGGGTCACGATGTGGGCGACGAATTACTGAAACAGGTGGCGACGCGCTTAAAACATTGTGTGCGGGAATGTGACACGGTGGCTAGATTTGGTGGCGACGAATTTGTGGTACTGATAGAAGCACTCAGCGACAACGCACTGCAAGCGTCTACCTACACCGAACTGATAGGCAAGAAAATCACCCAAGCCATTAACCAGCCTTATCAATTAAACGAATATGTTTACGAAATCACCCCTAGCATAGGGGCCACCTTATTCAGCGGCCATGATTTGGCAGCCGATGCCCTGCTGAAACAAATTGATATCGCCATGTACCAAGCCAAAAAAGCGGGGCGCAATAACTTACACTTTTTCGATGAGCACATGCAAGAATCCATCACCGCCAGAGTGGGCTTAGAGCTGGATTTGCGCAGGGCATTAGAGCTGAATCAATTTAAGCTGCATTATCAAATTCAGGTGGGCAAAGATGGCCTCCCGACTGGTGCCGAAACGCTGATTCGTTGGTATCACCCAATCCGTGGCGTGATCTCACCGTTTGATTTTATTCCCATTGCCGAAGAAACCGGCCTGATTTTGCCGATTGGACAATGGGTGCTGGATACCGCCTGCGCGCAACTGCAAAAATGGCAGCAGCAGCATCACACGCAACACCTGATACTGGCGGTGAATATGAGCGCCAAACAACTGCTGCAACCCGGCTTTGTCGAGCAAGTGGCTTCTAGTATTAAACGCCATCAGATTAACCCTTACCAACTCAAAATAGAGCTGACGGAAAGCATCCTCATCCACAATATTGAGGACATTATTATTAAAATGAAAGCTTTGAGCCAGCTAGGCGTACACTTCTCTTTGGATGACTTTGGTACCGGCTACTCCTCATTGCAATACCTTAAAAAGCTGCCGTTGGATCAATTAAAAATAGACCAGTCATTTGTGCGTGACATCACCACCAATAGTAGCGATCGCGCCATTGTGCGCACCATTATTACCATGGCCGCCAGTTTAGACATGCATGTGATTGCCGAAGGTGTAGAAACTGCAGAGCAACGTGATTATCTACTCGACAATGGCTGCAACCACTTTCAAGGCTATCTTTACAATAAGCCTGTGCCTATTGAAGAATTTGAAGCTTACCTCAACGCCGCGCGCGAACTGCTGCACGCTTAAATCAGTGTACCCTTAACCACTAAACGCCTAACAACCAGCGCATAGCGCAAGCCTGTCACACTTACACGGCAACATACTGATCACGCACTCCACCTTGCCCCTACTACACACCATTAATCGTACAGGGCTTGCATATAAAAATCTGCTTTGTACCATTAAATACTAGTGACCATCCCTATCAAAGTAAGTGATAGTCGGCCTTTGCATGGTTGCGAGGCAGGCATTAGAAAACACTTAAACGCCGCAGCAATCTGATTTTACGGTTCAAACCATACAGTTAACAGCTTGAGGAAATCGCAAAATGTTGATTTATCAAAACGCTTAAAAATGCTAAACTATTACCCTTTGTAAGTTGTTATTTTAATTGTTTATTTTAATTGGAGTTACCATGGCAGTAGAACGCACCCTTAGCATTATCAAACCAGACGCAGTAGCCAAAAACGTCATTGGTCAAATTTATAGCCGTTTTGAAAACGCTGGTTTGAAAATTGTCGCCGCAAAAATGGCACAATTAACACGCGCCGAAGCTGAAGGCTTTTACGCTGTGCATAAAGAGCGCCCATTTTTCAATGCTTTAGTTGAGTTTATGATTTCTGGCCCAGTGATGATTCAAGCTTTAGAAGGCGAAGGCGCTGTGTTGAAAAATCGTGACCTGATGGGCGCAACTAACCCAAAAGACGCAGCAGCCGGTACTATCCGTGCGGATTTTGCTGAGAGCATTGATGCCAACGCAGTGCATGGTTCAGATTCAGCTGAAAATGCGGCCATTGAAATCAAATATTTCTTCGGCTAAATAATGAAAGTTTCGTCGTGATACAGCGTTGCAAGTAAAAAAATCCAGCCTCACATATACCCCATATGCGTCGGCTTAATTTTTCACTCGCGCCTTGCCTGACTTAGAAACTTATCATTATTTTAATGTGAAAACTGGATACAAAAGGGCTTAACCCATTGATTAACTTACTTGATTTTAATCAACCCCAACTCGCCGACTACTTTACCAGTATCGGCGAGAAGCCTTTTCGTGCCAAACAAATGATGCGTTGGATGCATCATTTTGGTGTCACCGACATCAACCAAATGACGGATATTGCCAAAACACTGCGTGAGAAATTACTGGCAGAAACCAGCATGACCTTGCCGGAAGTACAGCTAGAACAAGTGTCAGACGATGGCACACGCAAATGGTTAATTGGTACCGATACGGCTAACAGTATCGAAACCGTCTTTATTCCAGAGGATGACCGCGGCACCTTATGTGTCTCCAGCCAAGTGGGTTGCGCGCTGGAATGTACCTTTTGCAGTACCGGTCGCCAAGGGTTTAACCGTAATCTCAGCGTGTCCGAAATTATCGGCCAAGTATGGATTGCGAATAAGTCTTTACGACTAGCCGATGGCTACAATATGTTACCGGCAAGCGAGCGCATTATCTCCAACGTGGTAATGATGGGCATGGGCGAGCCGTTAGCCAATTACGATAACGTGGTCAGTGCCATGCAAATTATGCTGGATGACAGCGCTTATGGTTTAAGCCGTCGCCGCGTTACGCTATCCACATCAGGCTTAGTGCCAGCCATGGACAGATTAAAAGAAGATTGTCCAGTCGCCCTCGCCGTTTCGCTACACGCGCCTAACGATGCACTACGCGATGTGATTGTACCGATTAATAAGAAATACCCGATTAAAGACTTAATGGCAGCTTGTGAGCGTTATTTAGTGAAGGCGCCACGTGATTTTGTGACGTTTGAGTATGTGATGTTAGATGGTGTTAACGATACGGTGGAGCATGCACGTCAGCTGCTGGAGATTGTGCGTAATGTACCCTGTAAATTCAACCTAATCCCGTTTAATACGTTTCCTAATAGCGGTTACGAGACGTCAAAACCTAGCCACATCCGAGTATTTCGTGATATTTTAATGCAGGCAGGCTATGTGGTCACGGTGCGTAAAACGCGCGGTGAAGACATCGATGCCGCATGTGGTCAACTGGCTGGCAAGGTGCTAGACAAGACCAAACGCAGTTTAAAACACATCACAATACAGGCGGTTCCTTAAT
>DASWSZ010000129.1:0-5357 GCA_036402395.1 Methylophilus sp. | reverse complement strand
TTCTTCACGTGTCATACGCAGCACCAGCTCGGATTGTGAGAACCCACGCGCATGCAAGCGTTGTACTAAGTTAAGCAAAAATGCGGCTAAGCGTTCTTCGGCGCGCATATTGCCAAGTAACATCATCACACCATTTTCACGCACAATTTCACGGCTCATCACTTTATGCACGTGGCGTTGCAATGCTGGAAACTCGCGCGATAACTCTTCTACATTTTCAAACGGCATTACGCACACTTCAGCATCTTCTAATGCCACGGCGTGACAATTATGACGGTCGTTCACGATACCATCCAAGCCCACAATTTCTCCCGCCATCTGAAAGCCGGTGACTTGCTCCCGGCCATCTTCACTCATCATGCAGGTTTTAAAGTAGCCGCTGCGTATGGCATACAGCGTAGTAAACGCATCACCACTACTAAATAAGTGTTGGCCTTGTTTAACGCGTTTACGGGTGGCCACAATGCTATCTAGTTTTTGCAATTCGGTAGTGCTCAGCCCAACGGGCATGCACAGTTCGCGCAAATTACAATTAGAACAAGCGACTTTGATTGATTCAATACGCATGGTGCGGCCGACGCTTTCATGACGATACAATGAGTTTATATTATAGGCCGCTATGGCCACTTTTGTATCAAACGACGCTAGTAGGCTGGCCTCTAACATGCTACATCCTTTTTATTGAATCTTTTTTCTGAGCGTGGCTGATTATGCAGCACAAAATAGAAACCGTCTTTGACCTGTGTCAAAGAGGTTTACTAGCAAAAGTGGCAAAGTAACGTTCACTTTGAGGATTACACGCATGCAACCTGCTCACACATTCGTCAGCAATGACCCCACGACTCGTCGCCCATCTTTTAGCATGACCCCCGAACAACTGATGCGCTATGACGTGAGCGGGCCACGTTATACCTCTTACCCTACAGCCGACCGCTTTGTAGAAGCCTTTGATGAGCGTGCGTATATCCAAGCCTTGGCGCAGCGCAAAATGAGTGGGGGCATGCAACCACTGTCCATGTACGTACATATTCCGTTTTGTGAGTCACTCTGTTTTTATTGCGCCTGCAACAAAATGATTACCAAGCAGCATCAAAAGGGTGCGCAATATTTACATTATTTAAGCCGCGAAATTGATTTGCATGTCACCTATTTAGGGGTGGGTCAAACCGTACAGCAGTTACATCTTGGCGGTGGCTCACCAACATTTTTGACGGATGAAGAATTAACTACATTGATGGCGATGATTAAGCGCAACTTTAGCTTGCCAGAAACTGGCGAGTATTCCATTGAGGTAGATCCGCGTACCGTCAATGCAGAGCGATTAAGCCATCTGCGGCAGCTAGGGTTTAATCGCATTAGTTTTGGCGTACAAGATTTTGACGCCGATGTGCAAAAAGCCGTGCATAGAATACAACCGGCTGAGCAAGTGTTTGATTTAACTCAAGCAGCCCGGCAATTAGGGTTTGCATCAATTAATATTGATTTGATATATGGTCTACCCAAGCAAACGCCAGCGTCATTTGCGCATACCATCCAACAAGTATTGGCCTTAAGGCCAGACCGCATTGCCCTGTATGCCTATGCGCATTTGCCTGAGCGTTTTAAGCCACAGCGACGTATTAGTCAATATGCCTTACCTTTGGCGTCAGCCAAACTCAGCATGTTGTCTGATGCTATTGCTCAATTTTTGCAAGCAGGCTATGTCTATATCGGTATGGATCACTTTGCCTTACCTGACGATGCGCTAGCGATTGCACAACACCAAGGCCGTTTACACCGCAATTTTCAAGGTTATAGCACTTATGCAGATAGCGATTTAATTGGCTTGGGCGTATCATCTATTGGACATATTGGTGCTAGCTACAGCCAAAACGCAAAAACTTTAGAGGCGTATTACGATCATATCGATCAAGGTCACTTTCCTGTTGCGCGTGGTTTAGCCTTATCTCGTGATGATTTAATTCGACGCGCTGTCATTATGGCCATTATGTGTCATGGCGAGTTGCAGTACGAATCCATTGCCTTATCTTATATGATTGATTTTAAACGTTACTTTGCAACTGAATTGGTCATGCTAAAAGAAAAAGCGCATATGGGTATGTTGATTATGGAAGAAGACGGCATTAAAGTAACTGAAGTTGGCTGGTTTTTTGTGCGAGCCATCGCGATGATTTTTGACCGCTATTTGCAATTGGATGAGAATCGCGCACGGTTCTCAAAGATTATTTAACGCTGGATTACTATGACCTCTTCTTTTGCGCTAGCCACTTTTTTGATGGGCGTTGCTGGCGGTCCGCACTGTATCGCCATGTGTGGTGCGGCATGTGCCTATATTCAAAAACACCAACGCACACATACCCAGTTTGCCACTTTTTTAGCGGGACGTTTGCTGGGCTACGCCAGCATGGGCGCGGTTGCTGCTTATTCTGTTAAAAGTTTGGCGTGGGCCTCAGAGCAAACGGCTGTACTGCATCCGCTATGGACATTTTTTCACGTATTTGTATTGCTGTGGGGCTTGGTATTGCTGCTGTTTGCCAAACAACCTCTCTGGGCCGATCAACTAGGGCGCAGTATCTGGAAACATTTACGTATTGTGGCTGGTGCTTCCAAAGGCGTATTTTTGCTAGGATTTTTCTGGGTGTTTATGCCGTGTGGTTTGTTGTATTCGGCATTAATCGTCGCGTCTTTACAAGCCAATCCTATGAATGGTGCCATCAGCATGGCTACGTTTGCCATCGGTAGCAGCTTTTCGTTGTTTATCGGCCCAACCCTGTGGCAAAAACTAAGAGGCATGCAATGGATGAATGATGGCATGAGTATGCGCATTTCAGGCTTGTTATTGTGCATCATTAGTGGCATTGCCATTTGGATGGATGTGGTGCATCAAGTCAAAGTTTGGTGTACATAAGCGATAAAAAATGCCTCTGCTGTGACGCAGAGGCGAGGGGAGCGCTACATAGATTCGATACTATTATTTCGATTGGGATAAAGATGCGAATCACCAACTAGTTAAGAGTTAAGCCTAGAACCTCTTACCAATACCAATACCCACTACCCATGGGTTAATGTCTAAGCTGTCAATTTTTGTCCAAGCGTTGCCAGCCAACGGGTTTTTCAGTTTGACGTCAGTGTCTAGCCACAGATATTTCACATCGGCATTGATCAGCCAGCCGTCTGCTAAGTTAATATCAAAGCCTGCTTGTAAGGCTGGCCCCCAACTGTCGCGGTCCAGTTTTATCTTGCTGCCCGCCAATGGGCCTTGGTTCACACTGAGGTTACGGTCTAGCCAAATCGTGTAATTGATTCCTGCGCCCACATAAGGGTCAAAGGTAGCGTCAGGATTAAAGTGCCATTGGGCGGTGAGGGTTGGGGGAAGGGCATCGACACTGCCTAATAATTGGTTAGGTACCACAGCGCCAGGTTCATTGGCTACTTTCACATCATGCTTGGAGCCCAATGCCAATATTAACTCAGCCGCAATGTGCTTGGTAAAGTAATACGAAATATCCAACTCCGGGATCACATTATCATTCACTTTTAACTCGGCATTGTTGGACATCACAGGCGCTACATTTTGATTCACCAGTTTGCCAAGTTTACTGTCTTCGTTAGGCACTACATCCACGGCGCGTAAGCGCACCACCCAATCGCCAGCTTCTGCCTGCGCTATTAATGGCGTAAGTGACGTTGTCATACCAAGTGACGCTGCAATAAGTAGTTGAATGGTTGTTTTTCTCATGTTGGATACCTCAGATTGAATTAAGAACGAATGCTGAGATACTACCGGTAAGAGAACTTACTGCCTTTGATTTAGGTCAATACCTTGTCACAATCAATCACTAAAATGCTAGCTATTATCATGAAGCGACAGGAGAACGTGATGCATACACAGCCAGAGAACCAACAAACCAACCAAATCAAGCGCCAAATCCAAGCAGCATGGGATAAGTTGACCGATGAAGATTTGAATGGACACGCATTAAAGCGTCAACATATTGTCATTCAAATTCAGGCCAAATATGGCCTAGGTAAAGAACAAGCAGAAAATGCATTAAAAGATTGGGAAATTAAACACCGAAGTTTTTTAAAGTGATGGCTTAATCGCCACCACTTTAAATCGCTTAACGTTTGGGCATCATGCGCATTAAGGTGTTGTCTTTCAACACATAATGATGAAATAACGCTGCCAGCGCGTGCAAGCCGATGAGGTAATAGCCTAGAGTCCCTGCTGTTTCATGAATTTCTTTGATGGTTTTGGCTAACTCCTTATTTTCACTCAGGAGTGGTGGCAAAGTTAAACCAAAAAATGGAATGGGTTTACCTGCAGCACTCAACATCAACCAGCCGCCAATTGGCAGCGCAATCATCAATACATATAGTAAAGCATGGCCAACACTTGCCGCAGCCGCTTGCAGTTTCGTAGGTGCAGGTACAATCGGTGGCGCTACGCTATTGAATTTAAAATATAAACGTATCAACGCCAAGCTTAGTACGGATAATCCCAACATAAAATGCCATGTTTTCAGGCCTTCACGGATATCGCTGCCTTTAGGGTAAAACCCTTTCAATTCTATGCACGCGTATACGGCAATCATCAGTGCCAACATGATCCAATGCAGCGCTATTGAGGCGCCACGATAATGTTGCGTTGTACTACTTACTTGCTGCATAGTGCTTTTCTCTTTCTTTGTTGATAGTGAGTTAGATATTAAATGCGCAGAATACACCATCAATCGTATGGATGGAATATGCAACGATTTGTCCTAATGCATAAACAGCTGACTTGGATTAACAGGGCATGAGGATGTCTAGGTTAAGGAATATGCAAAGCATTTAGCCAGAATGCGCGACTATAAATTTATGTATACGCTGTTTGAATTAATTAGGTTGTGATTTAAATGCTGGATGATTTAAATACAGTGAAATTTAATACTATGTCATTTCAATCTTAAGTACTTTAGTAGTAAGACTCTTAAATGCGCCCAGCTAAAAAGGATTAGCTGGCAAGGCAGTCGGCTGATGCTGGACGCACTAGTAAGCGCAAATAATGCTCACCTAAGTTATTAATCTCGACGAAAAACAGCTTGCTAGAAAAGCGGAAGCCATTCATGGCAATCGATTCAAATTGGTAACCGACGCGTGATAAAAAGCGTAGGTTGGGATTAATATGATCGCCTATCACCAGTGCACCTTCTGCCAGCTGTGGAAAAAAAGTAGAAATATGCTGCCACAGCAAGTGTCTAGGGTCACAATTTAACAATGTCCCAGCTGAGGCATTGCAGTCGGCAATCGTTCCATCCGTGCGCACCGTTAATACTGCAATGCCTTCTTCCTCATTGGAGGTTGCATTACGTTGT
>DASWSZ010000128.1:0-4066 GCA_036402395.1 Methylophilus sp. | reverse complement strand
AGGCATCACCAATATTAAAGGCTTATTGCCAGACCCGTATTTTGCGGGCGGTGGCTTACATGAAATTAGTCGAGGCGGTTTGCTAGGCATCCATGCAGATTTTCAAGTCAATGAAGGGTTGCAATTATTCAGGCGCGTGAATGTATTGATTTATCTGAATAAAGACTGGAAAGAGGAGTACGGCGGTATGCTGGAGTTGTGGGATAAAGCCATGCAAGCCAAAGTGGTGGAGGTGGCGCCGATATTTAATCGCTGTGTGATTTTTAATACTGATGCCGATAGCTTTCACGGCCACCCAGAGCCATTGACCACACCGGATGGTATAACGCGAAAATCCATCGCCCTTTACTATTACAAAGCCCTGGACATCAGCAATGAAACGGGTGAGTCACGTCATACCTTGTATGTGGCGCGGCCGCAGGATGATGACAAAACCAAGGCAGAAGTGGAAAAGTTGAAGAAAAAACGCGATAAACGTGCCAAGAAAGTCTTTGTCAAAGATGGTTCCAGCCTATTTGCGCAAGCTCAATATCAGCTAAATCGGCTTTTAGATAAGTTTAAATAGTCGCTGTATGACACTTTCTATCAACGATTTACAGGTGTTGCAACATCACAGACTCTCATCAGAAACCGTACCGTTGCAAGATGGCACATCGCTCACCCTACAACAAATAGTGCGCGTAGTTCCTCATCGTCGCTTGGTGTGTAGCGCAGTTTGGCAAGGGCAAGCTGTGTTTGCTAAATTTTTTTTTGGCAAGCGTGCTGCCTACTATGCTGCGCGCGATTTGGCTGGGGTGAAAGCATTGCAAGCCGGGCATATTGCAACCCCCGCTATTTTGGCAAACACTATGAGTGTCGAAGCAGAAAGCGCTGTGCTGCTATTTGAAGCGATAGTAGACAGCGAGAATGCAGAAGCACTGTATATGCAAGGTAACGCCAAACAGCGTTTAACACTCATGAAACTGGTGGTTGAAACGCTAGCGCAGCATCATCGTGCTGGTATTTTACAAACTGACTTATATCTTAAAAATTTTTTAGTCAAAGTTAAAGACAATTGCCAACACATTTATAGCATCGATGGCGATGGTATTCGGCAATACGCTAGGATAAGTAGTGCGCAAGCCGCACATAATTTGGCGGTATTATGCTCAAAAATGGATGTGCTGGAAGCTGAGGAATGGCTACCAGCGCTTTTTGCGCATTATCAGGTGCTTAATCCGCTCCCAATCACAAGTGCACAATTATTAAAACAGTCCAACTTGTATCGTATTCAAACCGCTGCAGCATACGCAGATAGAAAAGTATTTCGCCAGTGCACCGATGTCAATGTGTATGTCGATTCCGGCCAATATAGCGCGATTGCCAGTACATTTGCAGCGCTGCCTTTGCCGGACAGCATAAAGGCATACGATACGGTTATCGCCACATCCCAGCGCCTGAAAGAGGGTAATACTTGCACCGTTGCGCTGGCCACATTTGCAGACACCGAAGTAGTCATTAAGCGCTACAACATCAAAAACGTCTTGCATCGTATCAGCCGCCTATTACGTCCCACGCGTGCTGCAGCGTCATGGGCTAATGCGCATCGCTTGCAGTTGTTGGGTATTGCCACGCCTAGGCCAATTGCACTGATTGAGCAACGCACTCTGGGTTTGCGCGGTAAAGCCTATTTTTTAAGTGAATATGTAGAAGCGCCGGATGTGGCGGAATACTTTGCCAGCACTACTGATAAAGCGATGCGTGCAGCCTGTATCAAAGCCATTGTGCAACTATGTTATCGCTTGTATTTGCTCAATATTTCGCACGGGGACATGAAATATAGCAATATTAAGGTGGTAGATGGACTGCCCATGTTGATAGATTTGGACAGTATGCAGCAGCACAAATACGCTTATTTTGCCCAAAAAGCCCATGTGCGCGATTTACGCCGCTTGATGCAAAATTGGCAAGACGACGCATCCCTGTATAATGCGTTTGTTAAGGTGTTTAAAGTGGTGTATGCCGACCATACGCCATTAAACCTAGCAGCAATATTAATCAGAAAAAACAGTCAGTAATTCATTTTTAACAGCGTGTAATAGTAGAGTTAACTCAATGATAGTATTAGGTTTATCAGGTGCTTTAGGGCATGACGCCTCCGCCGCCATTTTGGTCGATGGCCATATTATTGCCGCCGCCGAAGAAGAGCGTTTTATTCGTGACAAGCACGCTAAAAACAAATTTCCCTACGAAGCTGCCAAGTTTTGTTTGAAACAAGCGGGTATCAAAGCAGAAGATGTCGATATTGTGGCGTTTCCCTATGCAGAAATTCCGCTGAGTTCTAACGCGCGTTGGCATTACGCCAAGCGCCATTGGTACGCGCCAGACCGCGCTTTAGATGCGTTGTTTAATGGCAATCGTCGCTATCGCCGTAACCGTGATAAATCATTAAAGTTGATGGCAGATTTAGGGCTTAGCAAGGCCAAGTTTGTGCCAGTAGAACACCATTTAGCGCATGCCTCCAGCGCTTATCATTTAAGTGGCTTTAAAGAAAAAACCGCCATTGTGGGCATAGATGGAAAAGGCGAATACGCGACTACGTTTTTTGGCTATGGCGAGCACGGGCAAATCCATAAAATCAAAGAGTTCTATGATCCTGATTCACTGGGCGGGGTGTATGGCGCGATTACCGAATACTTGGGTTTTGACATGCTGGATGGCGAATTTAAAGTCATGGGTATGGCACCGTATGGTGACCCTAACAAATACGATTTATCCAACTTAGCCAAGTTTGAAAATGGCGAGTTAATTGTGAATACTAAGTTGGTGAATGTGGTGGGCTTGCGCCGCTACAAAGAAAAAACGGCCGATGGCAAATCCAAAGGCTATTATTTCACGCCAGAATTGATTGATATGCTTGGCCCTAAACGCCAAGGTGATGAAATTGATGACCCTTATATTCATTACGCGGCGTCCATCCAAGCCTTGTTAGAAAAAATCGCCTTGGAAATGATTGAGTATTATCTGGGCGATATTATTCGTGAAACTGGCAAGATTGTGATGGCTGGTGGCGTTGCGCTGAATGTTAAGCTGAATCAACGCATTATTAGTATGCCGCATGTTAAAGAGCTGTTTGTGCAGCCGGCGTCTGGCGATAATGGCACCTCATTAGGCGCGGCCACTTATGCTGCGCATTTGGCCGGTGAAACCATTCATAAAATGGAACATGCTTATTTAGGCCCCGCCTTCACCAGTGCAGAATGTATCGCCGCCTGTGAAGCGCATCCCAACAAACCGGTGTTTACCAAAGTAGATAATTTTCCGCAAAAAGCGGCAGAATTACTGGCCGCGGGTCATCCATTGGCGTGGTTTCAGGGGCGCATGGAGTTTGGTCCACGCTCTTTAGGTTGCCGCAGCATTTTGGGTGACCCTAGCTTTCCTGGGGTGGCTGATCGCATTAATGCGCAGATTAAATACCGTGAGCGCTGGCGCCCATTTTGCCCCAGTATGTTGGATAGGGCAGCGGTGGATATTTTGCAAACTGAGCATCCCGCGCCTTATATGACGTTTACCTTTGACGTCAATCCGGCATGGAAATCACGTATTCCAGAGGTGGTGCATGAAGATGGCACGGCGCGCGCGCAAGTGGTAACGCATGCCACTAACCCGCGTTATTACGAGTTGATTGAACATCTGGAAAAGTTACGCGGTAATCCAGTGGTGTTGAATACTTCGCTCAATCGCCGCGGCGAGCCTATGATTTGCAGCCCCACCGATGCTCTAAATATGTTTTACGGTTGCGATTTAGAGTACCTGATGCTGGAAGATATTTTAGTGACTAAAGGCTAAGCCACTGAGTCAGTGCGTTTAATCTAGGCTAAGCGTCACCTGAATCGCCAAACTAGGCTGTCCGCCATGCACTTTCGTGATTTAATCCCACACAATCTTGTAGGAGTAACGTTTGACGGATACCGCCTAATTGGCGATAATCAAGGCAAGTAGAATATTTTGTAAAGTCGTGTATCTTGTAAAGTCGAGTTTTTAATAAAGCGTTGTATCTTCCCCAATTTGAGTGTCTAGCCATGAA
>DASWSZ010000127.1:0-4525 GCA_036402395.1 Methylophilus sp. | reverse complement strand
TTAATGTGCTAGAGGCCTCACTGCCGTCACTGATTTCCAAAATGGCACCGGCTGCATCTAAAGGCACCGCCATGGGCATCCATAATACTGCGCAATCATTTGGCATGTTTTTGGGTGCAACGGTGGGCGGATTCTTGTCGCACAGCTTTGGTTTTTCTGCTGTATTTATATTTTGTGCAGTGCTGATGTTGATTTGGTTGATTTTGGCGTTTGGCATGAAAACGCCCCCAAGCGTTAAAACAAAGATGTATCATATGACGGAATTAGATGAGCAAAAAGCCGCCGCATTGGCACTGAATATTTCAAGTATTACTGGTGTGCAAGAGGCGGTGGCGATTGCGCGCGAGCAAATGCTGATCGTTAAAATCAATACGCAACAGAGCAAAGACGCGCAAGCAAATACAGAGCAAGCGATATTAAAACTGATAGGGAGTAAATAATGGCATCAGTCAATAAAGTAATTTTAGTGGGTAATTTGGGGCGTGACCCTGAAGTGCGTTATATGCCTAACGGTGAGGCTGTGGCCAATTTTAGTATTGCCACCACCGATAATTGGAAAGATAAATCTGGCGTTAAACAAGAAAAGACCGAATGGCATAATATTGTGATGTACCGCCGTTTGGCGGAAATCGCTGGCGAATATTTGAAAAAAGGCCGCCCAGTCTATGTGGAAGGCCGTTTGCAAACACGTAAATGGGAAAAAGATGGTGTGACTCGCTACACCACAGAGATTATTGCCGACCAAATGCAAATGTTAGGCAGTGGCCGTGATGGCGGTAGCACTAGTTATGATGGCGATATGAATCAAGGCGGCGGTCAAGATGAGTATAACCAATCTGCACCTAGACAGAGTGAAGCTAGACCAAGTGCCGCAGCGCAAAATGCGCCAGCGGCCAAACCTGTTAGCAGCAATAACTTTGATGATTTTGACGACGACATTCCATTTTAACGACTACAATAAGCTAATATGTAGTACAAAGTGACACCAAAGCCCTGATTATTCAGGGCTTTTTTTATTTTCAACAGAGGCGCTTTATACTGAATGTATTTACTATGAACACGCACATGGTTGTGTGGGTATGGTAAATTCTAAATCTAAGACTTCAGCATGCTTGGCAGTTGCATGCGTTAATAACATGGCTTAATGGGGACTTTCGCTAATTCTAGAGCATTCAATATGGCAGACGCTTCAACTCATGCGTATCGTGGCGCTCAGCCAGACGCTAATCTAGCGACTGGATTAACGGCGGCAGAGGCAGCACGGCGGCTGCAAGCCGATGGTTATAACGAGCTGCCATCGCAGCAACAACGCGGATTATTGACTATTCTATTTGAAATAATACGCCAGCCCATGTTTGCATTTTTGGTGGGTGGCGGTTGCGTCTATTTGTTATTAGGCGATCGTGTCGAAGCCCTATTTTTGCTGGTGTTTGCTTGTTTATCGGTGGCCATCACCATTGTGCAAGAATCGCGTAGCGAAAAAGTGTTGCAGGCCTTGCGTAATTTGGCCAGCCCACGTGCGCTGGTGATACGAGACGGCGTCAGTGTGACGATTGCTGGCCGTGAAGTGGTGGTCGGTGACTTGTTGCGCGTGACAGAAGGTGACCGCGTGGCCGCAGACGCTACCTTGGTGAGCGCACATGACCTGTTACTAGATGAATCATTGCTGACCGGTGAATCGTTAGCGGTGCATAAACACGCGCAGGCTTTCTCGGCAGAAGACGCATGGCCACAACCTGGTGTGATCATCCCTGGTGGTGAAGACTCTGCCTATCTGTTTGCCGGTGCTTTGGTAGTGCGTGGCACTGGGCTTGCGTACGTACACGCGACCGGCGCACGCAGTGAAATGGGCAAAATAGGCCATGCGCTGAATACCATTGATAGTCAGCAACCGCATTTACAAACGCAATTAAAAGGCTTGGTGCGAAATTTCACCTTCATCAGTGCCATGGCGGCGAGCATCGCTGTATTGCTCTATGGGTTGTTGCGCGACAATTGGTTAGGGGCCATGCTGAGTGGGATTGCCCTTGGCATGTCTTTACTGCCAGAAGAGTTTCCATTGGTGCTGGCCGTGTTTATGGCGATGGGCGCATGGCGTATTTCTAAAGTGCGTGTGCTGACAAGGCGCGCATCGTCTATAGAATCGCTAGGGGCGACAACCGTATTATGTACCGATAAAACTGGCACGTTGACCGAAAATAAAATGTCGCTGGTGGCCATGCATATCGGTCACGATGCCTGGACAGCCACTAGCCATGCGCCGTTATCAGCACCCTTGCAAACCCTAATGCACGGCGCCCTGCTGGCTTGCGCGCAGCAGCCAACTGACCCTATGGATATTGCCGTTCATACCTTAGCCAAAGCCACGGGTATCAGTCAGGACAGTCATAGGCGTGACGTAACACTCATCCGCGCCTATGGCATTAGGCCAGATTGTCTGGCGGTGGCTTATGTCTTAACCAGTGTAGATCATCAAACGCAGGTAAATGCCAAAGGTGCCCTTGAATCGATAATGGCGCTTTGTGATTTATCAGCAAGTCAGTGTGCAGCCATTGAAGCGCAAGCAGAGCAACTTGCCACGCAGGGCATACGCGTGTTAGGGGTGGCGCAAGCCAAGCTGGCGGCAGCGCAATTAGCCGCACTGCCAGATACACTAAGCGGCTATCAGTTTGAATATATGGGCTTACTTGGCTTTGCTGATCCACTGCGTGCCAATGTTCCGGCAGCGGTGGCGGAATGTCGTAGCGCTGGCGTTCGCGTCATCATGATTACTGGTGACTACCCAACTACCGCACTAGCGATTGGTCAGCAAGCGGGCTTGGCGACGACTGAAGTGCTGACGGGGGATGCGATTGAAGCGATGACCGATGCGGAGTTGCTGGCTGCTTTAAAGGTTACTTCTATTTTTGCCCGCATACGACCACAGCAAAAATTACGCTTGGTGCAGTTATTAAAAAGTCATGGCGAGGTTGTGGCAATGACAGGCGATGGCGTGAACGACGCACCTGCCATTAAAGCCGCTGATATTGGCATTGCTATGGGTGGGCGTGGTACTGACGTGGCGCGTGAGGCCTCCAGTATTGTGTTATTGGATGACGATTTTGGCGCGATTGTGAATACCATTAAGCTGGGTCGGCGTATTTACGACAATCTGCGCAAAGCCATTGAATACATTATTGCCGTGCATATTCCAATTGCGGGGTTGGCAATTTTGCCACTGCTGTTTGGTTTGCCGCTGATACTCACGCCCATGCATATTGCCTTCTTAGAAATGATGATAGACCCTGCTTGTTCCGTCGTGTTTGAGGCGGAGGCTGAGGAGCACAATGTCATGCAGCGGCCGCCGCGCAACCCGAAAACGCCGTTGGTGTTGCCTAGGCGCGTGTTGTGGGCGGTGCTGCAAGGCTCTGTGGTATTGGCTATGCTTGCGATGATGTTAGTGCTGGCTATCCGCATGCAGCTAAACGAGGCCGATAGCCGTAGCTTATTATTTACCTCGCTAGTCATGATGAATGTAGGCTTAATGATGGTTAATCGCTCATTTAGTACTTCATTACGCACCGCCATGACTCAACCTAACCGCGCCCTCTGGATACTATTGGGTGGTGTGACTGCTATGTTGGCTCTGGTCATCTGTTGGCAGCCGGCACGCCAGTTGTTTCATTTTGGTCAATTAGATTGGCGCTTGCTAGGCATGGCTGTGGTGACAAGTTTAGTGACCATGTGGATACTACTTGCCATCAAATCCCAGTGGTTTGTAATACGTGGGTCGCCATTACAGTAGCAATAGGCCTATCAACTGAGCTAGCAGCTTGCTTACCCGCAGCCTCTAGCGTTCATGGGCAACATAAACTAAAGTTTGTAAACTCGCTTGTTAGGCATGTGGTGTGGCTAAAGTAAGTGCTTACTTTTGTAACACAATGCTACCAGTTAATGCGCTACTATTGGCATTGCCAGTAGTAAAGCCATATTGTATGCCTGCACGTTCTGCGTTCTCACCGATAAAGCGCCCCACGAGGCTGCTGGTGTTACCTCCCACATTTGGAAGTAAGCCATTACAGTCCGCTAAACAGCCGACATTACCCAGGTTAGTGGTGATGGTGGCATTGCTGGCAAAATTGGCAGAGCCAACCGTTAAACTGTCTGCACCCGCCATGTTGTAGATTAAGTTACCTAGCGGCAAGTTGAAGTTGTAGCTGTACAGCAGGCTGGCAAAGTTGACCAACAACTGCCCCGTAACATTGTTGGCGTTGCCCACTGCCATGGTGTTGCCATTACTGGTCAACACTGGCGCGGTAGAGGCGATAACGTTGTATTGCAAGTGGCTGTTGATATTCGCTAATTGCATCAGGCCTGCTGCCGAGGTGGCTTCACCAGTAATATAGGTCAGCGTTTCTAAGTTGTTATTATTGATGCTACCTTTGCCACGCCCCATCGTCACAAAGGCATCGCTAAAATAATCGCCCATACTGGCAGAAATCAGCTTAATCTGGGTATCGCCGCTTTCAAATCGCGCTAAGTTGTT
>DASWSZ010000126.1:0-30200 GCA_036402395.1 Methylophilus sp. | reverse complement strand
CGGGTCGGGTACTGCCCAGATGGCGTTACGCGCATGGCGCAAAGCGCCACTTTTCTGTGGCGCTTGTAAATTGTCAGGATGCAGCGATTGCATCAATAACGCAGCCTCATCTGCATCTTTGGCCAACATTAAGCCTTGCCAACCGTCTTGTTTCACCGCAAAGTACTGTTGGTCTTGCATATGCGCATGGATGAGTACATCTTGGGCTAGCTTGGGTGTGGTAGTCACAGTGACCGCACTATCCCAATGCAAATAAATAGGTGATTCGGTCACCAGCGCATGATTGCGCGTTAAAACATCGCCATCACGACTGATGAGCTTGGCACTGGCCAGTTGGTAAGGGGTATATAGCTCATCCAAGTAAGCCATTTTGCCGTTTTGCGTCCAAGCAGCATGGATGTGCACATCGCCCCTTGTAAAGTGATGAATCTCTAAACCATTGGCGGTGGACAGCGCCTCTACATAGGTAGCGCCTTGTATCATGCGCGCCACCGTTTTAACGGCGTCAAAGCTAGGCCGTGTTTGATAATGCGCTAACTCGCCGTCTGCTTGTGCATAATGCGCCACACGCTCTAAATCTGGGTAGGCGGCATCCGCCAAGCCATTGTCAATCAGGCCTTCACGCTGACAAATGAGCGAGCCCCAATTGGCTTGCTGTAAAGCGCCTGAACTTGCCAGTAACAAAAAGTAACGCGCAGCGTAATCGGCTTGCTTTTGTGCACTGGCTGCTAAGCGCCGCTGCAAGCGATACATGGCCCAAAATGCGACAGGCGACACTAAGCGCGGCACGCCGAAATCTTGACCGACCTTTTGTAACAGCCGGGCTTTTTTAACCAAGTTATACTTAAAGCAAGTGGTCCATTGGTATTTAAACACGCGGTGATCAAAGCTTTCTGGTTCTGGCACGCGCTCACAAAACAGGTTATTGCTGACCATGTCTGGCAATTGTTGGCGCGCTTTGAGGGTTTTTAACAAGCTTACATTGTAAACAGGCTCAAAATCTTGAATATTCGGCCCGACTAACGTGAGCTTACGCGATTGAATAGCATCAAACGCGATTTGCCAAGCCACTAAAAAACTATTTTGCGTATAACCGCTCCAGCGTTTACGATTAATGGTATTGCCAATTTCAATAGTCGCCACCTGCTGACCAAAAGTGTCTAACACTTGTGTTACAAACTGCTGCCAAATGGCTTGCTCACTGGGCAGCAACATGTCTTTAGCAACTGCAAATGGTTGCACCAAATGTAAATTGACGTTTAACCCCGCCGCAATCAGTGCGCGCAAAAAACGCGCATTAAAACCTTCTAAATCGCCATAAGTAAAGTCTAGCCTGACACGCCTAAGCCCCAGCTGCTGCACTTGCTGAATTACATAAGCATCCACCCGCGGGTCTTCTTGGCTAGCCACGCACACGCCTATAAAGTCAGGCGGAATGGTGTGATTGGGCACAGGCAAATGCGCATGATGCAAATGCAAACCACCACGCAATAAGTAGCGCAGACCATCGCTTATTACTTGCCTAGTCAACATTGAGGGCTGCTTGTGGGTGCTAGTCATTGCGGTAAACGATAGCGTTGTTCGCTATACAATAAAGCTGGCAGCAAGGAGTTGGCCAAGGCACGTTGTTCTAGCAGGCTGGCATTGGCTGGCGCAGTGGTTTCTTTGAGCCGCTTTTGCTGCATATCATATACGCCGTGGGCTGGCGCTTTGTCTTCGCGCAGGACCACCACTTGGTTCTCTGCCGCATCATTGCCAGTTGTGGTTTGCTCCATCCATGCAAAGTTGTAGTTATATTGCATCATCGCGCGTCCCAAATAGCCTTCAGGCAGATTGGATAAATCGCGTCCAGTCATCGGATGTTGCGCTTGGATGCCCATTAAGGACAATACTGTGACCGGCAAGTCAATCTGGCTAGCAATGGCTTTCACCCGTTTAGGCTGAATATCTGCCCCCAAAATCAAGCCGGGGATATGAAAGCGCTCAATCGGTACCAGCGTGTCACCGCGCACGCGAATATCATGGTCAGCCACAATTAAAAACACGGTATCTTGCCAGTATGGGCTTTTTTGCGCCTGCTCAAAAAACTTGCCCATGGCGTAATCGGCATATTTGACTGCGTTGTTGTCGGTGGCTTTAGGCTGCTCGAATAAGTCGATGCGACCATCAGGAAACTCAAAGGGCGCGTGGTTAGACGAGGTAAAAGCCAAGGTAAAAAACGGCTTACCACTGGCATGATGCGCTAGCAGCTGCTCATGCGTTTTATTCAGCAAGTCTTCATCGGACGCGCCCCAGCTGGCCACAAAGACTGGATTTTTGTAATCATGCTGGTCGACTATCTGTTGAAAGCCATTGCCCATAAAAAAGCCACGCATATTGTCAAAGTGCGATTCACCGCCATAAATAAATTCGGTGCTGTAGCCTTGCTTGGCTAGCAGTTCAGCAATGCTAAAAAAGTTTTTCTGACTTAATGACAATTTGACCGTACTGTCTGCGGGGGTTGGCTGGAACCCAGTCACCACTGCCTCTATGCCACGCACCGAGCGCGTACCGGTCGCGTATAGCTGCTCAAACCAAATGCCTTGTGCCTTTAATTTTTCCAAGTTGGGCGTCACCGGCGTGCCGCCTAGCGATTCAACAAAAGTCGCGCCCAAGCTTTCTTGCAAAATAATGACCAAATTCAATGGCTTATCCCGTTTAACGGCGGGCGTTAACGTGGTTAAGGTGGGAATGTCCGTGTCTTGCGCACCGGTCAGCTTAAACAGTTCTGCCCTATCCATTTTGCCGTAAATCTGACTGGATTTACTCTCATGTTGCAGGCTATACACAGCATAGACGACGGAATAACCGGAATTCAAAATCAAGCTATTCACCATGCTATCTTGCGTAATGGCAAATAACGCTGGGTTGGCTGGCCTATGGCCTAGGCTAGAGCGGATAGCAAATGCGGTGAGCAAAAAGATGAGTGGCCACACCAGCCATAGCTTTTTATTCGACCACGTGGGCGATTGCGCCAACCAAGACCGCATAAAGTGACGCATGAACCACAGCGCTAGCAGGGTGAACGTTAGCCCAGCAAAAATATCCACTTTAAAACCGCGCCACAACATGCCCAACACTTCGTTAGGGTACTTTAAATACTCCACAAAAATGCGATTGGGGCGGATGTCATATTCTGCGATAAAGCCAGGCGTAGCCGCTTCTAAAAACACCAACAACACCATCACCAATGTTACCCAGAGGGTAGTAAAGGTTTTCCACAACTTAAAAAAACGCTGTGTAGCCAATACTGGGGCAAGCAATAACGGGATTAGTGCACACAAACTTAGTTGAATAATATCGACACGGATACCTTGCAACATAATGCTTAGCAACTGACCGGTGGCTTGTACACGTTCAAATTTCCAAATCACTAGCCCAATACGGCTGAGCGTAAGTACGAGCAAACCCAGCAACAGCATGGCGATGAGTGGCGCAAAAGGGCCTAGCGCGTACGCAATTTTCCAGATACCGTGCTGCACTCGCTTGAAGACATTTGAACTGTACATGTTTAAACCTAATCGTAAGTACGAATCACTAAGGCTACAATTATAAAGCGAAAGCTAGTGTTTCTGACGCAGCCTATGACGTGCAAGCAAGGTAATTGCTAGGAATATAAAACTTCCAAAGATCCATGTAATGTGAATGATGGGTACGTTACTTTTTTCTAAAGCGATATAAAGGCCTATTAAAGTCATCATGCAGAAGTTTTCAAAAAAGTTTTGCACCGCCACCGCATTACCTGCACCCACTGTTTCATGGCCGCGCTCTTGCAGCAAGGCGTTGAGTGGCACCACGTAAAACCCTCCTGCTGCGCCTATTAATATTAGTAATGTAATAGCCAGGTAAAAATGCGTGGTGTTTGCAAGTAACATAATTAATAAGCCTATTAACAGCCCAACGGGTAGCACACGGTTCACATGCGCTAAGCGAATAAAATTGGCGGCCAATGCGGCACCAATGGCGATACCAATCGCCACTGCGCCGCTTAAATTGGCTGGCATACTTAAATCGTTAATGCCCAATGCTACAGGTACCCATGCAACCAATAATAGGCGCAACGTTGAGCCTGTGCCCCAAAACACGCTAGAGCCTATCAGTGAAAAGCGCGCATCTTTATTAAATGAAAGCACTTTGAGCGCATCTAAAAACTCTTTTACCATTTTAGGAGGTGATAGCTTGGTATCAGGTCGTGCAACGGGTAAGCGCGGTATAAAGGTGTTGGCGATAGCGGCTAGCAAATAACAAGCGCAAATCGCCACTAACGCGACGCTGACAGAAGCGTCTGCGAGTTTTCCGCCCAACACTGCGCCTAATAAGATAGCCACAATAGTAGAGCCTTCCATCAAACCATTGGCTTTTACCAACTTTTCTGCATTGACCAGCTCGCTTAAAATGCCATATTTGGCAGGTGAATAGGCAGCGGCGCCTAACCCCACTAAGCCATAAGCCAGCAATGGATTCAAGCCCAATAACATGGCAGCTGCGCCTAATAGCTTGAGTAAGTTAGCAAATAGCATCACGCGGCCTTTAGGGAAGCCATCCGCAAACGGGCCGACAAATGGCGCCAGTAAAATAAATGCCACTACAAAAAACTCTTGCAGTAAAGGGATTTGCCAATCGGGTGCTAATTGCGATTTTAGCAGTGCAATCGCTGCAAATAACAACGCGTTATCAGCTAATGCTGATATAAATTGTGCAATTAAAACAGCAACCATCCCGCGCGAGAATAATGGGCCTAAGTCAGGTTGTGTATGACTATTCATGATGATTCAATAAAAAAAGATTTAGTTTCAAATAGTTTGGCAGGAAACGATTTGCCTTCAAACCGTAGCAAGCGCTTCAATGCAAAATCAAACAAGATCGGATTATAAAGCCGCACACTCTCTAAAAAGTCGGATTCTTCAATCGTCAGCAATTGGTGGCTTACCAGTTGTTTTAATGAGATAAGCGTCAAGATGCCAGGCAAAGGGTAATCTGAGCCATTGATTAATCGATGGTGTAAATCCGCACGCTGCAAAAGTGGCTTGATGGTCCAAGCATGATTGAATAAAGTGTGAGTGCTTACTTGCAATTTTTTGTGCGTAACTATTGGGGACATGGAAAATAGACTTGTCTCTAACAGGCTGGCCATTTTCATCATGGAACCAATCAAACGCAAATAGCATCAGCTTAACACCACCAGGCATATGCTCTAATTGTGTCAGCATGCGTTGTACTGTGCTGTTATCAATATCGCCATCTATAGCGCAACTGCCGTTCATATAAAAACTTTTTTGCACTTTTAATATAGGGTGCCAGTAGCTATCCATATTCGGATTAAACCAAATGCCAGTAGCGCCGTCACCCGTGCCTACTAGATGGACATGACTATCCCATACTTGTTCAGGCTTGATGCCTGCCCATATTTTTTGCATCAGCGGATGGCTATGAATATTGTCTGGCAGCTGATCTAAGCAAGGGTTTAATAAACCTTGCTCTGGCCAAAACTTCAAACCCGCGTAGCCCACACCAGATAAGCTTAATAGGCCCAGTGCAGATAAAAACTGGCGACGATTCATTAAACCGTCTCGGCAATCAGCTTCAGCGTCACATAATCGGTTTTGCCGGTGCCTAGCAAGGGGATTTCTGCGATAGGAATAATCTTGCGCGCAATCGCCAACTCGGCAATACCCAAGTTTTTGGCTACCATTTGTAAGTCTTCACGTTTTAAGGCGGGGTCGGTGGTAAACAAAATAATGCATTCACCACGTTGCAAATCAGGTTGGGTGGTGGCGGCGTGTTGGTGATCAGGCGCAGCGATATTGGCAATTTTCTCAACCACTTCCAATGACACCATCTCACCCGCCACTTTGGCAAAGCGCTTAACGCGGCCGCGAATATGCACAAATCCATCTGCGTCCACTTCCACCACATCGCCGGTGTTGTACCAGCCATCTTCAGGCGCTACCAGCTGAGCAGGGTCATCAAACAAGTAATAACCTAGCATCACATTCTCGCCTTTGACATGTAGCAGTCCACCTTGCTCAATGCCAGGAATCGGTTCCAGTTTGTACTCTATGCCCGGCATCAGCTGGCCGACGCTGCCATGCCGATTGGCCATCGGCGTATTGGCAGACACTACCGGCGCACACTCTGTGGTGCCATAGCCTTCTAAAATACGTATGCCAAATTTTTCGTGATAGGTTTTGCGTACCTCTTCATTCAGCTTTTCTGCGCCGGCCACCACAAAGCGCAGCTTATAAAAATCATAGGGATGCGCAAATTTAGCGTAATTACCCAAAAAAGTACTGGTGGCAAACAACACCGTGCAGCCTTTATCGTAAATGACTTCGGGGATGACTTTGTATTGCAAGGGTGATGGAAATACTAAAATTTTAACGCCATTGAGCAACGGCAATAGCGAGCCAGTAAAGCCAAACGCGTGAAACATCGGCAACACCATCATAAACTTGTCAGTGGGGTTAAAATCAAGCACGGCTAAAATTTGTGCAATGTTGGCCAATATACTTTTATGCGAATGCACCACGCCTTTGGGCTTGCCTTCCGAGCCTGAGGTAAACAAAATGACGGCGGTCTCTTCAGGTTTAGCTTTATCCATCGCTGCACGCGGATAGTGCAAGGCATAGCCCATTAACCATGCGCGATCGCGCACGCCAAATTGACTGCGCAAATCTTCCAGATACACGACATTGAGGTTTTTAAACTGCGCCACTACCTCCGCTAAATTGGCCGCTTCAATAAATTTATGTGAGGTGATGACTGTGCTGACATTGGCAGCAATACACGCATTTTGAATGCCCGCCGTGCCAGCGGTGTAATTGAGCAGCGCGGGCACACGTTGAAAGGCAGACATACCCAATATCAAAGCCAAAGTATTGGTGACATTGGGCATCAACACACCTACCGCCTCGTTAGGCTGGCTGACTTTGCAGGCAATACGCCCCAAAGCCAAACTCTTTTTTAGCAGCATTTGATAGGTTTCTTCAACGCCGTTTAAATCCTCAATGACTTTATAGTTAGGCCCAAACTTGTCTACCGCATCCAAAAAGGCCTCAAAAAATGTGCGACTTTTTTGCGCTTGAAACAACATTTTCTGCATCACAGCGCGCATACCTTCACCCGCAATTCGCCGCCTTTGCTTGGCGGACAGCGGCGCATGATTGCTGGGGTTATCAATCACAATCTGTGTGCAAGGCAACACCGTCAGTGTCACTCTAGGGAAAAATCGTCTGGGATGCGCGTCAGACAGACGGCCAAAATACGATTGCGCTGCGCCTTCTACACGCACCGGCAAGATGCGCGCGCCAGTTTTGGCCGCCACAAAGCCCGGGCCATCGTACACCTTCATTAAGCTACCTGTAAGGGTGATGCGCCCCTCAGGAAAAATCACTATGTTTTCGCCCGCTTCCAGTCGCTTAATCACTTTTTTCATCGCCAATGGGCTAGTGGGGTCGACTGCTAAATGCGGCGTTAAGCGTAAAAATTGCCGAAATATGCGATGTTTGAGCACGCCAGTATGCACCACAAAAGTGGCGCGTTTTGGTAAAAACAAGCCCAGTAACAAGCCATCTAAGAATGACTCGTGATTGGCTACAATCAGCAATTGGTCCTCGACCGGCACATTTTCTAAGCCGTTGACTTTGACCCTAAACAGCACTTTGCAAATACCGCGTAATAGATGCGCTAACATTCAATATCCCCCCGGATACTAGATTTTATGTTTCTAGATTTCATGTTTGATATAACTTAATACGTTTTCAAGCGCCTCTGTCATGGCTGCTTTGTTGACCCAAAAATACACTTCTTTGCCGACTTTTTCACTGGACAGCGCGCCACTGTGATGCAGCACTTTAAGATGATGGGTCACCGCCGTACGGCTTAACTTGGATAGCTCGACCAATTGCAGGATGTTCATACGCTCTCCCTTATCAAAGGTCAGCAACAACCGCTGCCGTTGCTCATCACCTAGCGCCACAAATAGCGCAGAGATGTTTTGCCATGCTGGTGGTATCTGCTCAATATTTTTCATAACTATATAATTAGTTATGTAGTTATGTTTGTCAAGTGAAATTTATGCTTGCTGTGCATTTTAAAGAGAACATGTGTATAAAAGCAAACGGTCACTCACTGATGGGCGAAAAAAAACGGCTCCTAAGAGCCGTTTTTATTTCTACATCTATGACTTAAGAAGCGTGATAAGCACGTTCGCCATGTTCTGTCGTATCTAAACCTTCACGTTCAGATTCTTCAGACACACGAATACCAATCAGCAGATCAACGATTTTCAGTGCAATAAAGGTCACCACTGCAGACAATACGATGGCAGTTAATACTGCATAGATTTGTGCCGTCATTTGCGCACCAAAATCATACGCTGCAACACCGTTGGCTACGTAATCAACCACACCTGCACCGCCTAACGCTGGGTTAACAAACACACCCGTTGCTAGAGCACCGAAGATACCACCCACGGCATGCACACCAAACACATCTAATGCGTCATCGTAACCAAGCATGTATTTCACTTTAGTCACAAAGAAGTAACAGATAGGTGATACTAACAAGCCGATAATCAAGGCACCTGCAGGACCTACGAAACCACACGCTGGGGTAATCGCAACCAAACCTGCCACTGCACCAGAAGCGGCACCTAGCATAGAAGGTTTTGATTTACCAAACCACTCAACAAATACCCATGATAGGGTCGCTGCTGCGGTGGCAATGGTGGTGTTGACTAAGGCTAAAGCTGCGTAACCATTGGCTTCTAAGTTAGAACCCGCATTAAAGCCGTACCAACCTACCCACAGTAAAGACGCACCCACCATGGTTAATGTCAAGCTGTGTGGCGTCATGGCTTCTTTACCGTAACCAATACGTTTACCCAATACAAAGGCAGCCACTAAACCAGCCACACCCGCATTAATATGCACCACTGTACCGCCCGCAAAGTCTAATGCACCTTTTGCCCATAACCAACCTGCATTCGCGACCACTGTTTCTAAAGAAGCTGCATCAGTGATTGCATCTGGACCGTCCCAATACCAAACCATGTGCGCCATTGGTAAGTAAGCAAACGTGAACCACAACACCATAAAGGCTAACACTGCAGAAAACTTCATACGTTCAGCAAACGCACCAATAATCAACGCTGGTGTAATGGCTGCAAACGTCAGTTGGAACGCTACAAACATATACTCAGGAATGTACACACCTTTGCTGAAAGTTGCGGCGATAGACTCTGGCGCAACACCAGCCAAAAAGGCTTTGCCTAAACCACCAAAGAATGGATTACCGCCGGTAAATGCCACGCTGTAGCCGTAAATCATCCACAACACGGCCATCAGTGAGAAAATCACAAACGTTTGCATCAACACAGACAGCATATTTTTTTGGCGCACTAAACCACCGTAAAATAATGCCAAGCCTGGAATAGCCATCAGCGTCACTAATACTGTCGCTAAAATCATCCAAGCGGTATCGCCTTTATCAGGCACAGGGGCAGGGGCTGCTGCGGCTTCTACTGGCGCTGCTTCAGCTGGTGCAGCTTCAACAGGGGCGGCTTCTGCAGCAGCAGGTTCCGCAGCTGGCATGGCCTCATCCACTGCGGCTGCAGTGTCCGCCACTGCTTCCACGGTTTCTGCGGCAGCAGCTGGCATATCTTCGGCAAAACTCATAGAAGTTGCGCCTAAACCCATCAGGGCAACTAACGATAAAACTGAAAGAAATTTTTTCATGTTCGTGCCCCTTTTATAATGCATCAGGACCGGTTTCACCGGTACGTATGCGATAAACTTGTTCTAAATTGAACACAAAAATTTTGCCATCACCAATTTTTCCAGTGGCCGCTGAGCTTTCAATGGCATCGACAACTTGGTCTAACATGTCATCTTTGATGGCCACTTCGAGTTTAACTTTTGGTAAAAAATCGACTACATACTCGGCTCCACGATAGAGTTCTGTATGGCCTTTTTGACGACCGAAGCCTTTAACTTCAGTCACGGTGATGCCTTGGACGCCTATATTTGACAAGGCCTCGCGCACCTCATCAAGCTTAAATGGCTTGATTACTGCGGATACAAATTTCATATTCTTCTCCTGTTGAAAGGTTATGCGGTAAGCCAATTACTCTGATTGGCTTACCTGGTATAACACTACTAGTGCTTAACAACTACAAACTTAGAATGTACGGCCTACGGTAACAACCACGCGGTCATCTGTTAAGTCTTTAGTTTCTGAGCTACCGTTAAAGCTTGAACCGCCGTAGCCTCTAGACCCCCAGTAGCCACTGTTACCACCGTTGGTAGCACCTACATAGTACACACCGGCATTCCAGCCCTCAGCTTTGCCAATCGTGAATGACTTGCTTAAACCAATTTTGTAGTCAGTGTAGTCTGGACTATCTTCCACGATACCGAAAGCATTGGTATTTGAACCAGCAAATGCAGGGTCTTGAGATAACTTACCTGACACGTTTAAGCGACCGACGTGGGCAATTAAAGTTAAGCCAGCAATAGGCAATGGATACGCAGCGTTTAACTCGACATAGGTAGACCCGCTAGTACTGCCGTCCCAGCCTGTTTCTTTTTCTGCACCAAACCAGTCGCCCAAAGTGATAGATGCTTTGGCACTTAGCCATTTGTATGACAAACCAAAGTTGGCTTCGTAAGTGTCCCAACGACCACCTTTTTTAACACCTACACCTTTAGTACCTTGTGTATCAGTCAAAAAGCCATATTTTTTCCAGCTACCGCCCGGATAGAAATAACCAATCACACCCACGCTATAGCCTAAACCTTCAACTGCTGGAATAGTGCCAGCATAACCACCGTACAAATCTAACTCAACCGTTGCATCTGGGAAAGTATTAGGTGTCACGTTAGAACCCCACACACCTGCGAAGAAGCCGCTAGAGTGCGCAATATCGAAACCACCTTGTACTGCTGGTTTGTGCCATGATTGTGAAACACCACGGGTGTAGTAGTCTGATACAAAACCAATGTTAGATGTTGCTGTCCATGCTGATGCTGGCTCAGCAGCGGCTGGTGCGGCCTCAACTGCGGCCTCTTCGGCATACGCCAAGTTAGCAACAGACAACGAAGCGAGTACTGCGGTGAGTAAAACTGATTTACGCATTGTGAATTCCCCTCTTTACGAATGAATAAGTACAACAAAAAAGTACAACTAAATAGATAGAACAAAAATCATTGAGCAAAACACATGCCAACAATTAAAAACAATATAAATCAATTACATAAATCATATTAGTTAATCTTATTTGCTAATATAGTTATATATAATATTGATTTATATGTAATTAGTGTTTTCATAGGCTACATTTATTTACATTACAGCCGGATGAATCAATGCTAGAATGCTTTTAAAAAGGAGTAACGCCATGATAAATTCAGCGCTTTTACAAGAATTTTCCAATAAAATCAAAAACTTAGTGAGTGAAAGTCCAATTTCTGATATAGATAAGAATATTCACGCACTAATTCAGGGCACATTCACCAAAATGGAGCTTGTTTCGCGTGAGGAATACGATGTACAGGTAGTCGCGCTACAACATGCACATGAAAAGCTAGCGCAGCTAGAAGCAAAACTGGCCGCGATTGAAGATTTGTTGCAAAAAAACCAAAAATAGCCGCGCATGTCCTTAGCTATCCTGTACAGCCGGGCTTTAAACGGCATGCAAGCGCCCGAAGTGGTGGTGGAAGTGCATTTGGCTAATGGCCTACCCAGCTTCACCATTGTCGGCTTGCCAGAGACAGAAGTAAAAGAGAGCAAAGACCGTGTGCGTGCTGCCATCCAAACTGCGCAATTTGAGTTCCCGGCCAGACACATTACTGTCAACCTAGCGCCTGCGGACTTGCCCAAAGAGAGCGGACGCTATGATCTAGCCATAGCGCTCGGCATTTTGGCGGCCTCTGGCCAAATCCCTAAAGAGAGGCTGCATGCGTATGAAATCGCTGGTGAATTAGCCCTCACTGGCGAGCTGCGTCCGATACGTGGCGCACTGGCCATGACCTACCAAATGATGCATCAAAACAACACTACGCCGCGCGCGTTTATTTTGCCCCAATTAAGTGCGCAAGAAGCCAGTTTGGTGAAAGATGCCCTGATTTATCCGGCTAAGTCGCTGTTAGAGGTATGCGCGCACCTCACTGGCCATACTTTATTGCAGCCGTATGTGTCTGAGGCGCCTACAACGCAGCTAACGTATGCGGATTTTAATGAAGTCAAAGGGCAAAGCCATGCCAAGCGCGCGCTAGAAATTGCCGCCGCGGGTGGTCATAGCGTATTGATGAGCGGGCCGCCCGGCACTGGCAAAAGCATGTTAGCCAGCCGCTTTGCTGGCATTTTGCCTAGCATGACTGAGCTAGAAGCCCTAGAAAGCGCCGCCATACAGTCCCTCAATGGTAGTTACAGACTAGAACAATGGAAGCGCCGTAGCTACCGCGCACCCCACCATACCGCGTCTGCTGTGGCTTTGGTGGGTGGCGGCGGTATTCCAAGGCCTGGGGAGATTAGCTTGGCGCACCACGGCGTACTATTTTTAGATGAGTTACCGGAATTTGACCGCAAAGTATTAGAGGTATTACGTGAGCCTTTGGAAAGCGGCCATATCACGATTTCGCGCGCAGCTAGGCAAGCCGATTTTCCGGCGCAGTTTCAGCTGGAAGGAGTACTAAGAGATTAAAATATCATTTAGACATTAATAATATATTAGAACATTGATTTTAATAGTATTTAAACTAAAATGATAAATGTTTATGAAATAAGAGTGTTATTTTTATTTACATTTAGCGCACTTAATCTTTTATACAAAAATACTATATTTTTATTGATTAGATACTTAATAAACATTTTTTATTTTTAGTAAATATCATTTAACTGATTTGATGTTTCTTAATCAATCCTTCTCTTATATATCTACAGTCTGCATGATTAAAATTGTATCTTACCTAGGCGCAGCTTCACTTGTTAAAAAACCATCAGGCGCCAATTGTAGAAGCGCTTTCGTTTGACTCTGGTTTGCATTTAACCAAGGTATATATTGCGATTCGTTCAGTACTACGATCGAGCGCTTTTCATCATCAGGCTTGTGGAAATGCTTCATCACAGGATGGTCATCTGCGTTGATAGTAAGCATCGAAAAAGAAAAGATAACCTCACCTGTTTCTTTATCTATAAAACGCTCCCAAATCGATGCTACAGCGACTGGCTCTGCATCAGTACGTTTGATTCTCCATCTAATCGCCTTACCAGTTTCCCAGCAGGGCTCATAGAAGCTTTCCATGATGGCTAGACCATATCTGCGTTCTCGCCAAGCGGTGCGATAGCTTGGCTTCTCATGCACAGTCTCTGACCGTGCGTTGTAAGTTTTAAGACCAAACTTCTTTTTGTCTGTGGCCCAATGCGGCACTAAACCAAACTGGGCAAGCTCACACTTAGGCTTTCCATGACTCAGGTAGATGAATGGTGCTGGATAAGTAGGATAGGTTTCTTCACGCCAAGGGCTATCAGGTAAGTCACACGCAAAGTGCTGTTTTACCCAATTAGCATGGTTGTGTTTGATTGGTTGATAATTGCTACACATAATGAATGATTATAATCACATCATGTATTCAATAAGGAGTCCAATCATGGCAGACCTACAAACATTTAGAGATTATCTCAAGCTAGAAGCTGAATTAATGGAGGTAGCTAGCAAAGAAGATGTATTGGAAGCTGCTAGGTTAATCGCCATGAATTTGGCGCATTATGAACTTACCTATGGCGTACTACCATTAGATGAAGTACTTTTAAGTCTAGCCACAGACCAACCCAACGATAAACAAGTGGAAATGCTCAACCTTGGTATGCAGAATTTGATTGGTGTATTGGGCAATCAGATACAAGGTTTGGATGAACGCACGCTTAACTAGCTAATAAGACGTTCTGTTCGTTGATATTGAGCTTGGTACTCTCACTGAACGACTTTGCTTCCTAAAATCCCAAGGTGGAATTGGATTGGCATCTAACCAAAGCCCTAATTGCTGACGCTCCGCTTCAATTTGCGCTTGGATATATTGAATACGGTCAGTTTGTTCTAGCTCACCCTTGTATTTCTTGTAATACCAAGCCATACCGCGTTTAACTTGTTCAAGATTGATGTCGGTATCATTCAGCCACACTTTAGCGACCTTGCGGCCATAGCGGTCTTGTTTATGCCATTCCACGTCAACTTGATGATTAAAGACCAAGTCTGATAACGACTGCTTAGCCACATTGCCAAAGGCTTGTTTCTTTTCTGGAGCATCAATACCCCCTAGCCTAATCTTATGCGTGGTATAGCTATCATCCAATACCGTAATGGTATCGCCATCGGTTACACCGACTACGCGGCCAGACAGTATTTCGGCATAAGCAGTTTGTATAAGTAATAGGCTTAGGATTAAACATTTCCAGATCAAGGTAATTCCATTGTGATGTAGTTTTTAAGAGCTTGTCATTTTAAATGACTATATGTGGATTTCACTTTACATGACTTTGATTATCGTTACAATAACCACATGAGTAATCAACCACAAAACACCCAATCAGAACATCAGCCAGACAAAACACCTCGTAAAAAAGTAGGCGGTGCGCGTGTAGGCTCTGGCCGTAAAGTAGGCACTGGTAAGTTTCAAGAACCCACCTCTGTGATACGTATACCTGCAAGTCAAAAGCCTGTGATTAGCGATTTCTTAGCATCGTATGCGCGCAAGCAACAAGATAGTGCTTACAAACTAGACATAGATGCAATCAGCCAATTTGAATTTCCCAGCTTACAGCCTAACCCTATCAAGATTGCTTTATTCAACTCTAAAGTGCCCGCTGGCTTTCCCTCTCCAGCAGATGACCATATTGAAAAGCGGCTAGACCCTAGTGAGTTCTTAATTGATAGAGTCGAATCTACGTTCTTCGTCACCATTCAAGGCTACTCCATGATTGATGAAGGTTTATTGCCGGGCGACAGAGCAGTGGTAGACCGTTCTAAATTGGTGGAGACTGGCGATATAGTGTTGGCTATAGTTGATGGTGAATTTACTATTAAAAAACTCGCAAAAACCAAAGAAGGTAGACCGATACTGATGCCTGCTAACAGTTCAGGTGAATATAAGCCGATAGAAGTGACTCAGCATATGCAGGTGGAAATATGGGGTGTGGTGACGGGCTCGTTTAGGCGCTTTAAGAAATAAGCTTTTAAAGCTTTTATTATCATCTTCATCTGTAGGATTGGTGATATTTACATCCAAGAGTGGCCAACCCTATTTATAACGACCAAAGCCAGATGAAGAAAATATACTTACTGCTGAATAAAACAAAAAAGCCTAGACCAGTCTAATAAAGACTTTGCTAGGCTTTTGATTAATCTTTGAAGATTAATTATTTGTTCATTACGTACATGGTTACTTCAAAGCCAAAACGCATTTCTGTAGCTGCTGGTGTTGTCCACATAATATTCTCCAAAGTGTTTATCTGTTAGAACCGACGACATGTCTTGTTCGTATGTATGCATACTACGCCGCACTGCAAAAACTACGCTATCACTCTTCATTAAGTGAAGCTGGTGAATATCATGAGTACTGGCTAAGTGAGTGCAAGCTAAGTGAATGCAAGCTAAGAGATAGCTAGCTAAGGAATAGTGAGCTAAGTGAACGCTGTTAGTGAGTGATGCTAAGTGGATGCTTGTGATGCATTTGCTAAGGTTTATCGTTTTGGTTTTATCTCTCTTGTTAACACTCAAACCTTTTAGGTGATATGTACCCTCTCAAGCCACAACGCAGCATTGCCCTGATTGACGTGAATAACTTCTACGTCTCTTGTGAGCGTGTATTTAATCCTAAGCTTAAAAATAAACCAGTGGTGGTGTTATCCAATAACGATGGCTGTGCAGTAGCCAGAAGCAATGAAGTGAAAGCGCTAGGTGTGGGCATGGGTGCACCTTGGTTTAAGTTTAAAGACTTAGCCAAACAACATGGCATTATTGCGTATTCGTCTAACTATGCCTTGTATGCAGATATGAGTAATCGGGTCATGGCTATCCTTAGAGAGTTTAGCCCTGACCAAGAAGTGTATTCGATTGATGAATCGTTTTTAGACTTAAGCGGTTTCCAATCCCGTGACTTGGTAGCCTACGGTCAATTGATGCGTAAGCGTATTCTGCAGTGGACGGGTTTACCAGTATGTGTCGGCATAGGTGCTACCAAGACCTTGGCTAAGTTAGCCAATCATTGTGCTAAGAAGCGGCCTGTGTTTAACAGTGTGTGTAACTTCAATACCATGGATGAAGACACGTTAAACCAGATGCTAAGTGAGATAGCCGTAGGTGAAGTTTGGGGTGTTGGGCGTAAGCTGGCACCTAAGCTTAATCAACTTGGGATTCATAGCGTATTGCAATTAAAACAAGCTGATCCAGAACAATTGCGGCAACAATTTAGTGTGGTGATGGAAAAGACTATACGCGAGCTGAATGGCGTGGTGTGCATAGAACTGGAAGATGTAGCACCGCCTAAACAGCAAATACTCAGTTCACGCAGCTTTGGTCACCCGGTACGTGATTACCATAGCTTGGCTGAATCCATTACCTTGTATATGAGCCGTGCTGCTGAGAAGCTACGTAAACAGCAATCGTTTGCAGGTTCAGTGCATGTCTATATTAGAACCAGCCCGTTTAGAGACAAAGACCCGTTTTATAGCAATGGCATGACAGTGCCTATTCCCACGCCAACCAACGACAGCATGCAATTAGTGGGTATTGCCTTGTGGATACTCAAGCGAATATACAAGCCCAACTATCACTACGCTAAAGCGGGTGTCATGCTAAGTGAGCTGGTACCAGCACAGGGCATACAAACAGACTTGTTTAGTACAACACAAGTGACCACCAAAAGCAGAGTGTTAATGCAGGCGATGGATACCATCAACAAAAAGATGGGCAAGGAATCGATTAAGCTTGCCAGTGAAGGCTTTACTCGTCCGTGGAAGATGAAGCAGGGCAACAAGAGTCAGAGCTACACGACCAATTGGGAGGAGTTAGTGAGGGTGAAGTAAATAGTGAGGATTCACACAAAATTCAGGACACCCTCGGGCATGCCCATTTACGCCATCACTTTAGAACCATTGATCTAGTTTTATGTGAGTTTAAGTTAAACCTTAGCCTCTTTAGAAGCCTCAATCATCAGCTTGTACACATGCTTATTGTATTTGTCATAATGTTTGCTGAATGGAATTCTGTACTGACCAGCAATCCACTTTGCGATGGCTGCAGAACGTGAAACGCCGGCTAAACATTGAACAACAATGCCTTCGGTGTCATCTGGCAAACCTCTTACAAACTTAACAATCATCGTAGCTTGCTCAATAGTCATGAAGTTTTGACTTTCCTCGCTATCGGTGAGATCTGCATAGCGTTCAGGATCAAGGTCATGGAATACCATATGTAGGGTGTGAGACCAGCCTTTGCCTAACTTAACTTGCTTATGACCCGGCTCAATGATGCTGATTACGGCCCAGTGCTTCCAGCCTTCTATGGCCTCAATATTTGCTCTTGGTACAAAAATTACTTTGTCTATCATGTTGAAAATTCCGTGTTTGTAAAACCGTCTACAGCATTAAGTGGTGCGTTAAACTATACTTTTAATTTCTAAAAACTCAACGTATCAATGAAAAAGCTGCTCGTTTTAGATTTGGATGAAACGCTTGTTCATGCCAACCATGAAAAGCCGGCTCATGACGATTACTTTAAGGTGGCCAATTACTATGTACATAAACGCCCTAACCTTGATTGGTTTATTAAAGAGATGCTCACAACCTTCAAAATTGGCGTCTGGACTGCTTCTAGTGAAATGTATGCTGAAATAGTCACTAATGAATTATTTAGTAAAGGCGACCTTGAGTTCGTGTGGGCAAATAAAAGATGCACCTTAGCCAGAAGCTTTAACACTGGTGAGTATGACGTTATCAAAAACCTCAGAAAGCTCAAAAAACTGGGTTACCCTATGGAAAGTATCATTATGGTAGATGATACGGCCTCTAAGCATGTTAAAAACTACGGTAATCTAGTGTTAATCAAAGAGTTTAAGGGTGATCAAAACGATGATGAACTGGTGCCTCTGGCTAATTATTTAGAGCATTTAGCCAGAGTTCCGAATATTAGAAATGTGGAAAAGCGTAACTGGAAGGCTCAACTGGATTTGTAACTACCGTCTCATTGGGTATATTCATCCAAAAATCCTAACTGACTACTATCGTACTATCGGGTAGATTCATGCAAAACAATAACTTGTAGATGTCTGCCTATGGCTTCTGAGTATTCTTACCTAAAGGTGCCACCCATTATTACAGTAATTTTCCCACAAATGATTATTTAAACTTGCTGCCTATCACCATTTGTTTAAGCCATGCTTTCAAAAAACACTGCATAGCAGTAGCGTTTAATTACTATGGCTTGCAGATGGTATATATATCCGCAAAGCGGACGGTCAACTAAAGAAGCTAACAGACTGTAATCGGCCCAAAGCAGTCATTCAAAAATAATGTAAATGGTCGTTTCAAGTATCTTTTTGGTTTTTAAAAATATGATTCATAAAATGTTGCATTCCAGGTGTAACCTGTTTTTGATGATGTACCAGTAAACTAAACCGACGCATTAGTTTGCCAAAGGGCGTTTTCAGTTCAACCAATTTACCAGCATCTAACATATCTCTCACAACTGTACGTGATAGACAGGCTATACCAAGTCCCTGAACTGCGCTTTGTTTAATTGCTTCATGATCATTAAATTCAAGACTACTTTTTAATTGTGCTATGTACGGTAATAATGCCTGCTCTAACGCCTCACGTGTTCCAGAGCCTCGCTCTCTCAGCAACCAGTTAGCTTTGGTAAGCCGATCTGGAGAGATGAATTCTCCATTTTCTTGCAAAACAGGATGATTCGGCGCTACAACTAATAGAAGTTCATCTTCTAACCAAGGACTGACACTAATATCGACTCTATTGCATGGCCCTTCGATCAAGCCTATATCCACTTCAAAATTAACAACCTTACTTACAATATCAGCTGTATTTGCAACAACGACTTGCAATGGAGGCATCAGTTCACCCAAGACAATACCTTGAGCGCGCCAATAGTTGGCTAATATCGTCGGAAGCAAATAATTGCCTATGGTCAGGCTAGCACCGATAATCAGAATGCTGGGGGCAATTTCGTTAAAACTATTTTCTAAACTAGTTGCACCATTAACCAATGCCATGGCTTGCGGTAACATCGCTCGCCCATGGTCATTCAATAATAGTCGTTTACCCACACGATCAAATAACTGCACATTCAGCGCTTTTTCTAGTTCAGCTATAGATGCACTAATCGCAGATTGCGATAAAGCTATTACCTCGCCCGCAGCTGTTGTACTACCACTTTGCGCAATGGCGATGAAAATTTGTAGTTGCCTTAATGTAATTCGCATCATCACCATCCGTAACAAAATAATCTGAAACAATATTTATATACCAGTTTTATTGGTAGATTATACATAAATAATCTGTTTTATTTATGTATTGTGAGTCTGTAAAGTGCAACACATACTTTAACAACACACTATTTAAGTGACTAAATCATGCAAACATTAATAAAAAATTACCTACCAGGCATAGTGCTAAGTTTAGGCATCGCTATAGTCTCGCTAATATTAGCCAATATCACCTGGCTGCAAAACCATGCAATCGGCACGCTGACTCTCGCGATTATTCTCGGAATATTTTTGGGTAACACCCTTTATCCAAGCATCGCAGCGCACTGCGCAAAAGGTGTATTGTTTTCTAAACAACGATTACTACAACTAGGCATTATTTTTTATGGTTTTAGATTAACGTTTGCTGATATTACCCATGTAGGTGCGCATGGCGCTTTGATTGATGTATTAGTGCTGACGAGCACCTTTGCATTGGCTTGGGTAGTTGGTCGTAAAGTATTTAAGTTAGATACTAACACCGTGATTTTAATTGGTGCTGGTAGCTCAATTTGCGGTGCAGCAGCAGTGATGGCGACTGAGCCTGTACTGAAAGGTCGTGCTGAGCAGGTGTCAGTTGCTGTTTCTACAGTATTGGTATTCGGCACAATCAGTATGCTGTTATACCCAGCATTATTTCAATGGAATTTAAGCTGGCATTTTTTCCCAACCAGTACCGAAGCATTTGGTATTTTTACAGGCTCAACTGTGCATGAAGTCGCACAAGTCGTCGCAGCGGCAAAACCATTGGGGGATATTGCCACTAACACTGCCGTGATCGCAAAAATGGTGCGGGTGATGATGCTAGCACCATTCTTGATTCTGTTATCATTCTATGTGGCACGCACCCAACAATCGCAAATACACTTAGAGGCTACTACCAAAACACCAATTACGATTCCATGGTTTGCCGTTATTTTTATTGCAGTGGCTGGGCTTAATTCTCTTCCAATATTACCAAGTCATTTGGTTTTAGCTGCAGTCAATATTGATACCTTATTCCTAGCTATGGCAATGGCTTCGTTGGGCTTATGTACGCATTTCTCGGCAATAAAACAGGCAGGATTTAAACCTATGTTACTTGGAGGAGTTTTGTTCAGCTGGTTAATTATTGGAGGAGCGCTGATTAACAGACTAGTAATGGGTTAAGTACAAATGTAAATTAGCCTAATCAATATTATTACGATGGACGCTGAGCTTAATTTTTACCGAAATGTATAGATAGATAAATTAGAAGGATTAAAAATGTTATTAAAAAGTAAACTGGTCATCGTAAGTGCTTTATTTACCCTCGCGACTAATAGTATGTTATCTAATGCAGCTGAACAAACAAGGTGGACATTTGATGGCGAAATACACAATAACTCATTGGCACTTAGCCCTGATGAATCGACGGCAATTGTTTCCATTAGCGATCAACCAAAAGTCATTGTTTATAATCTTAAAGAATTGAATAAACATATAACACTTGAGAGTTATATCACGCCTAGAAATATTATATTTTCACCGTCTGGTAACGATTTTTATGTATCGGATAGTAGTTTAGGCGTTGTGAATAAAGTAGATACTCAGTCACTTAAAACAATCGCTCAAATGCCTCTTGGTGCTGGTGCTTTTGGCACAACAATTAGTCAAGATGGCAAAACCTTGTATGTGAATAATCAAGCGGCAAGCACGGTGACCGCTGTGGATTTGGATACTAACCAACCAAAGGCCGTTATTACAGGTTTTGCACAACCAAGGCAGGGTGTAAGGCTTAATCCGCAAAATGACAAACTATTCGTCACTAATTTTTTAGGTGACAAAATTACTATTGTGAATACTGCTACTAATAAAATCGAAAGCGAGATAAAAGGATTTAATAAGTTGCGCGCGATTTCAATTACACAAGATGGCAAAACACTTTTTGCTGCAAATAGCGGAAGCAATACGATTGCCGTCGTTGATATAGATAAACGTCAAATCATTAACACCATTAAAGTCGGTAAAGATCCCTATGGCGCGGCCCTTACGCCCGATGGCAAACATGTCTATTCTGGTAATTTAGGTGATAACAGTCTTTCAGAAATTGACGTTTCAACCATGCAAGTAACGGCAACTATTAATGGTTTTAAAGAACCGCGCCAAGCCATTGTGTTTACGCATGATGGACAATATGCCTATGTGTTGAATGTGGATTTGAGCATATCGAAACTTGATTTAAAGAGTAAAAAAATTGTACAAACATTTAATCCGTCATCACAAAATTTACGTTAATAAATTCTACTATTAGGAGATACAGCATGAATGCTGATAAAGAACAAATCATCAGAAATCGTCGTCAGTTTTTAATGAGTGCAGGCGCAGGGTTAGTGGGCATGATGGCGCTAACGAGCAAAACCTGGGCAGCCGTCTCAGAAACCATGCCGTTTGGTAATGGCGAGCGTGAGATGATTGCGTACCCACAAAAACGTAAACTGATGCGTATTACCACACGACCACCGCACTTAGAAACGCCGTTTGAGGTATTCAATGAGGGAGTACTAACGCCAAATGATGCATTTTTTGTGCGCTATCACCTAGCGAATATGCCGACTTCAATTGATCAAGATACTTATCGACTGAATATTTCAGGCCATGTGGATAAGCCCATTTCACTTTCACTTAACCAATTAAAAGCAATGAAAAAAATTGAAGTGATTGCAGTGAATCAATGTTCGGGCAACAGCCGTGGATTTTCATCGCCCAGAGTATTTGGTGCGCAATTAGGGAATGGCTCTATGGGCAACGCACGCTGGGTTGGCGTTTCTGTTAAAAGTGTACTGGCACTTGCGGGTGTCAAAGCAGGCGCTACTTTAGTATCTTTTAATGGTTTAGATGCGCCAGTTTTACCTAGTACACCTGATTTTATTAAAACCTTAGCAATCGACCATGCGATGGATGGCGAACCGATGCTCGCTTGGGAAATGAATGGCGAAGAGTTACCATTTTTAAATGGCTATCCGATTAAGCTGATTGTGCCAGGCTACTTTGGTACTTATTGGGTAAAGCACCTAAGCGAAATTAAGGTACTGAATACCTCATTTGAAGGCCATGATAGTTTTTTTATGAATACTGCTTACCGTCTACCTGATAACGATTGCCTCTGCGTGCCAGCTGGTACAGCGCCTTCAAAAACCAAACCTATTACCAAACTTAAAGTACGCTCATTTATTACCAATGTAAGTAGCGATCAAAAGATAAGTGTTGGTCAGTATGCATTACTTAAAGGGATCGCTTTTGATGGTGGTAGTGGCATTAAAGAAGTAGTAGTTTCAGACGATGGCGGCCTAACTTGGCAAGTTGCCATGTTAGGTAAAGACTTGGGCAAGTACTCTTTCCGCGAATGGCAGTTTGCTTATAAGCCAGCCAAAAATGGTGACGTCCAGTTAATGGTGCGTGCAACAGGAAACGATGGTGATACACAGCCAATGACTGCAACTTGGAATCCAGGTGGTTATCTTCGTAATGTTGTTGAAACTACAAAACTTACTGTTGTTTAAATATCAGATGTATAGAGGAAACACCATGTTAAAAAATATGACTACAAAATTTGTAATAGCAGCTTTGTTTCTTATATCTATTCAAGGAATAGCTGCACCAAGAAGCATAGAGCTGCCTGAAGAAACCGCTAAGTTTAAAGAATCTATTCATCCTGGCTACATCATTGCGCAACAAAAATGTAGTATTTGCCACTCAGCAGATTATATTAACCTGCAACCATCAGGCATGAATCTCAAACAATGGACGGCTGAAGTCACTAAGATGCAACACGCATATGGCGCACCGATTACTGATGATGATATAAAAGTGATTGGTCAGTATCTGGCCACCACCTATGGCAACGAAAAGCTTGCAGCTATGACTATCCCAGTGGCGACTACAACCCCAGTAGCCAGTGCTATCGATGTTAAAACTTTATTAGCTAATAATGCCTGCTTGGGCTGTCATGCCATGTCACAAAAAATTGTTGGCCCCGCTTATCATGATGTAGCAGAACGCTATCGTAAAAATCCTAAAGCCTTAGAAACGGTGATGGCAAACATCAAAGCAGGTGGCACAAATAAATGGAGTGCAGTGCCGATGCCGCCGTTTCCAGCATTGACGGATGCAGAGTTAAAAGTATTAGCTCAATTTGTGCTAAGCCAATAATATCTAAATTTACAAAAAGGGAGTTTATATATGAGTGACGACACAGCAACGCACATCATTAAAGCTAAACCATTAGTATCTGATCCACGCATATTTTTTGCAGCTGAGCGTACGCTCTTAGCGTGGGTGAGGTCTGGTTTAGCCGTGATGGCGCTGGGTTTGGTGATTGATAAGTTTGGCTTGTTGTTATCAGTGTTAACCTCCTCTACAGTTAATCATCATCAGACTCATCAGGATATATCACATTATCTTGGCATCATATTAATATTGGTAGGAACACTTATTGTAATGGGAGCACAATATAATCATCAGGCGTATGTACTCTGTTTGCCACCTGAAGATTTGCCAAAACAAGCTATCGTTCGACTAGATTGGTTTTTGACTTTTTCAATTGCAACTATTGGGGTATTACTGACGATTTATCTGGTTGTTGCTTAACTCTAATAATTTAAGGAGTAAAGCAATCAAGGTCATTCGCAAACATAGTCTTACCATTGAAAGAGTGGGAGATAACCTCTAGCGTTTGCGGTTCTTTGCCTAGTGTACGTAGCATTCTGTGAGAAAGTACTAATTGTCTGACTTTGGCTTCGGCAGAAATTTGACCAATCACAGAAGGTGGCATATGTAACTTTCGTTCTACACCGCTCGCTCCTTCAGGCACAGCGTTATGTGCAACTAATATATCAGCATCTTTTGCTAAGAGTTGTAGATTGCCGTTGCCGCCATTAGTATCACCACTAAAGACAATGCTTTTACCGCCGATATCAACTCGCCATGCTAATGCTGGAACACTGCCATGCAGGACATCTGTTGCAGTTGCTATTACGCCAGATTGGTTAAAAACTTCTTTAATTCTTTGGTTTTTAAACTCAACGTTATGTGCTTGAATGACATAACTAGATTGGCTTGTTGTTAGGAAATCATTTAGATAACGGTAAGCGCCTTTTGTACCAAATAAATCTTGTATAAATTCAGTCGTACTTGGAAATAATGTATTACCTATTGGACCATACACTGGTAATGGTTTTGAGCGATCTTCAAAATAAGAAGATTTAATGAGCGCAGGGAAATCCGCAGTGTGATCTACATGCAAATGTGTGAATAACACTACATATAAATCTGTCATGTTTGCGCCACTCTCCCCAAAACGCAAAGCACTGCCACCGCCACTATCAATCAACACTCGCGCCGTGCCATCCTGCCAAATGAGATAGCTGCTAGAAGCCCGCTTATCTTGCATTTCAGGGCCACCAGAACCAAGTACTTGTAACTCAATACCATGTCCCGCACAACTTGATGCAAAAGCTTCGTCGATTAAAAAGATGCTGGCAGTTAAGCATAAAAATATTTTGCTAACGAACTTAGTAGCATGTTTCATATGTTTAATATTTAAAGTTGTATTAATAAATACATTAACCCAACAATAAAAATATAGATACTTGAAAAATTCTTGATGACTGCTTTGGGCCGATTCAGGCCGTCGCTTTCAGCCCAAAGTGGTCATTGTACATTGGTCTTAAGCGCCGAGTGCCACGCTGCCCGAAAGGAAAAGCTGCCAGTTTTCACGACCGGCTTGAAGGCTGGGCTGGCCGTCACCTAGACTTCAATGTCTTTATCAAAGCGGTTTTACAACGAGGTCAATTGAGCCGACAGAATCACGCAACTCTTCAGAGTCGCGAACTTCTGGGTACATCATAATGAGAAAACTCATTGAACGATTATGATCGAACGCAACATCGGGCGGATCAAACCCGCCCATCAATGAAACGTAGAGGTCGGTATACTTAGCAATAGTGTCGATCGGTTCAACGCTTACGACCAGCAGGTACTGAAGGTTGGTTTGCTTCAGTCTGGTGGCTAGAACCACACCGACTATAACCCTCCCGTCTGGGGTTTTCAGAGGGATAAAGGGCGAATCCATTTGAGGCAACGAAAGTTTCTCCGCGAAGTGGGTTGCTGAGTAAAGGTGCCCGACGAACTTCAACGCCTCGATGTGACCTTCGCGCACGGGCATGGACGCAATTCCTCTTTTGGGTGTCGCGACATCTTTTTTGTTGATATCTTCGAACAAATTGAGTCCTTGAACCATGACGGTAAAAATATGACCCTCAGCAGCAGTAAGGGGAACAGCTTTTCTCCGAATTCGAGTGAATACCTTACCATCGAGCGAGAAGTGCGCCTCTCCGTCAGGGTGATGTGTATACTTTACTGAGTGGGAAGTGAATGGGGCACTCTCCCCGAACAAAAGAGAGTGCGGGTCTCCAAGAGGATGCTCAACTATGCCTACACGGCCGGTGCCAAGCTTGGCATATGGCAAATTGACAAATATGCTCCCATCCCTAGACTTGAAGTTTATCTGTAATATCTTTTTGTGCATGCCTCCATTTTGCACGGCTATTACGACTCGGTCTGCTCCATACGCTTTAAGCTCAAAGTGTGCCATTATGTTAAAATCTTCAAATATAAAATTTATCTCTTTGCAGCCAGGCAAATTTTAACCTGAAATTATGAGTCGTTCGGCCGCTATCTAGTACCGTTAAAGTATCTCCATCAGTCACGCCGATAACGCGCCCTGTGAGCGTTTCTGCATAAGCTGACTGAATGAACAAAAAGCTTATGATTAATAATTTGAATTTCAAGATAAGGCCTTTCTTGTGAGTAATATTACTAAATAATTAATAAATGCATTAATATTTATATGCAAACCTCACGAAAAGCTTCATTGAACATTATAAAAAAGGTTGATTATGGAAAAAATTGGAAAACGCTTCACTGCAAGAGTGAGTAAAAGTGTACATGATAAGATTGAAACAGCTGCTGTATTGGTTGGCACTACAGTCAGCAAATTCGCTCTTGAAGCAGCCTTAGAAAAGGCTGATGCAGTCATTCAAAATGAGTCTGCTATGACCCTTACTAGTGAATATTCAAATAGAGTTCTTGAGTTGCTTGAGAGTCCTGAATCTAGCAATTATGAATTCGTCAACGCCATGCCTGGTGTTCAGTATTTCCAATAAAAAAGGTCGGCTATAAGTCGGCTTTTTGGTCATTTTTCTTGTTTTGGCGCAATAAGTAGATTAAATAGGCACCTCCAATGGTGATGCTAAAAAATCCAATAATAAGCCCCAAAACAAATAATGAATTCATGATCTTCTTTCAGTTAAGCGCCTATAAGTCTTGTTACTCAATAATATGCCATTCGAATCATGATTAAAACTAAATGCGAATACAAAAGCGGATTAGCTGATTTAATTTACCACTTTGAGGCTGAGCCAGAATATGGAAGCGATTAAGGTATTAAATATGACATTTTGATAAATGAACTAAGAGCATATGAGGTTGAAAACATTGATGAAGCTCATCATGTGCTTGATGTTAGAAATAACGCTGTACGCTTAAGAAAAGCTTTTAAAGCGATAGGCGTTGATGACTAGTAGTTTTTAATCACTTAGATTCTGAAAACTGCACTCTAACCATGTGTCTCAACATAACTCCATGCTTAGTACTGAAAAGAATGGCGCCACCAGTACTAAGAGCATCTTTATCAAATCCTGACAACATTTGCATCATTACATTATGGTTATGGCTTAAGCTTAATTTGAACGGTTTTCTGTTGAATTGCACTCAGAATTGACCCACCTAGCGATATAAATTGCACTAGAAATTGACCCACGTACCTATAATGTTCTGCTCATCCTATGAGCAGGAGAATGGAAGATCACCGTGGAATTATTAAGAGTAATCAGACGCTGGCATTTGCGAGACCAAATGTTGATTCATGAGATTGCTTGTTGAAATAGCTACTACAAAATGTAGAGATTAAGGGCAGCCGTTGTTTTGCCGCCGCCCTTTTTTTAACTGGACTTTAGAAATGAAGCCTGAGGGTGACCTCAGCTGATCTAGGAGCACCCGGTGCATTAAGGTTATTACTTGCTCCGTGACCTGAAATGAAGTATTCCTTGTCAGCAATATTTTTTAGGTTCAGAGCAACATCGTACTTTTTACTTCTGTACATTGCTGCCGCATCCACCGTTACATAACTATCTAAAGTAACGGTATTGTCTGGTGAGGCGTAACGATCCCCTACATAATTCATTCCACCGCCAAAACTAAAGCCGCTTCCCAAGTCATGCATCAGCCAAACATTGGCACTGTTTTGCGGTGTCAATGCTGCACGCTTACCCTGTAATGCTTGTCCATTTTGGGTAGCAATTGATTCTGTAACACGTGCATCCAGATGCGCATAGCCAGCATAGATATTCCAGTTTGGCGCAATTTCTCCTGCAACTGTCAATTCAACACCTCTGGTACGTTGTGTTCCGACGGGCAGAATCTCTCTGCTAAATGGATCAGTGTTTTTGATGTTGGTGCGTTCAAGATGAAACAGAGACGTGGTTAATGATAACCGGCCATTTAAAAAGTCGAGCTTGTTCCCGACTTCAATATTCGTTGTCTCTTCCGGTTCCAATTCCGATTGATCTTTCGTAAATGCAAGTACCTCTCCCGAAGGCTGGAATGAACGGCTGTAAGAGACGTAATAGGACTGCCAGTTATTCGGCTGGAATACCAAACCTGCACGGGGACTCCATTCCTTGTCAGTCCGTTCGCGATCGCTACCGCGTTTGTCGTCTACTTTTTGCTTGAACTCATCATAACGCACACCAACCAGCGCTTTCCATTGATCTGATAGTGTGACCAAATCTTGAATGTAACCGCTGGCGACCTTTAGCGTTGTCAAATTGTCTTGTGCTAGTACTGGCACGCCGAAAGCGGAAATATCGGGCTGACCAGGATTAAATAGTGGAACGCTAGGTCGTTTGCTCCAGTTAGTCACCTGCAGGTCTTTATGCTGCAGTCCAACTTCAGTCCCATATAACATCTGATGTTGGGTATTACCTAATGTCAAATCTTGAATCAGTTCCAGCTGATTTAACCATCCATCGTCCTCACGCTTGGTTTCACCATGAAAAAGATTTACTTTTCGTGTAGCCTCATTGACGGTTTGACCAAAGGTATTCTTGCGGTCCAGCTCATAATTATAGGTAGAGAAAGTATTCTGTATCTTCAAACGATCGTTGATCACGTGTTCCACCTTTGCACGCCCTGACAACACGTCTGACTGGGAGTAGTCTTCGTCTTTCGCATCAGAGGTACCATAAAAAGTATCGATATCTACTTTTGCTGGTTTACCTTGAAAAGCAGGGATACCCATATCCGTCAGACGGCGATCCCTTAGCTTTTCCACTTGTAATAATAGTTTTGTATCTGGAGATAATTGCAAAGACAACGTTGGTGAAATATTCTCACGCTCCAAAAATCCTTCGTCTCTGAAGCTACCTGAATCTTCCACGGCCCCTGTAATACGGAACGCCGCCGATTCCCCAACCGCATCGCCAAAATCAAAAGTTGCGCGCTTCTGATCATAAGAGCCTGCGGTCAGCTCCACGTCACGCACGAAAATGCCTGGTTTTTTAGTAATCCGGTTGATGATACCGCCTGAAGAACCCCGCCCATAAAGTACAGCTGCCGGTCCTTTTACCACTTCTACACGTTCAATATTGGAAAGATCTCGATAATAGAGTGCATCGTCTCTAACACCATCTACAAAAAGATCGCCAATAGCGTCAAAGCCTCTAATTACGAACTGATCGCGCTGACCATCCCCAATATGAAAGGAAACGCCGGGTACATTTTTCAATACGTCCTGCATTGATCTTGCCCCTTGATCCTTAATGAGCTCCTCTGGAACAACATTGATAGTTTGCGGGATATCTCGAAGTGGCGCTTCAATTTTAGCTGCCGATTGAGTCGTTAAAGGTTGATAGGTGGGAGCAACAGTGGTTGATTTAACCGTGATTTCCTGAAGCTCAGTAATAACCGGCTGCTCTGCAGTTGCATTTGTGTTTGCATTTTTGTTTTCAGCATTGGCTAATGGTGAGTTAACTGCCAATGCCATTAATACTGCAACTTGTACAATTTTTACTTGTGGTTGGTAAACCATGTTTTCTTGATCCCTGTAATTTAAATGGAGCTATGAGATTGAATAGCTGCTATAGACAAATAATTATAAATGAGAATTGTTATCATTCGCAATAAAAATTATAATAAGGCATTAGAATTTTTAATGTAGCCAGAAACTATGCCCACAAACTCTTAGCTTTCATTGAATAAAAAGTAAAAATTGACTGGACTAAAACGTATGCAAATACTTAGATGGCTACACAGATGGCTCGAATTAGGACTCGGTCTTTTCATTGCAGTCATTGGCCTTACAGGAAGCTAGTTAATCTATGAGCGTGAGATTGCTTAGCCTGAATATGTGCTTGAGGCAAATACAGCACCATTGCCGCTGCAAATGTTGTATCTAAAGGCTAATATTTTGTTACTGGGCAACAAAGATGTTCAAATCCTTTTCCCTCAAACATCCACGTTCCAGTACATATTTAGGACTAAAGAAAC
>DASWSZ010000125.1:0-10901 GCA_036402395.1 Methylophilus sp. | reverse complement strand
CAATCGACCAAGCCGGTAAAAACAAAGAAGAGATTTTGCATGAGATGGAGCAAGTGCTATTGCAACACAGCGCCGTGACAGAAGGTGACATTGTGTTGTTTACCTTTGGCGAGCCAATCGGCAGCCCCCGAGGCACCAATACGCTGAAAATCATCAAAATTGGTGAGCGTCGCGCCATCTTATAATGTGCAATTGGGCGTTGCTGTATCAGCGCTTAGCCTGAGAAAATACACAGGAAAAAATGCGCACGCAGCGTGTGCGTATTTTATAATACGTGTTTTACTCAGTTAATAACGCCATGAACGCACCTCTGTTAAAAACCAGCTTGCAAAGTTTGTCCCTGATCCATCAAGGAAAAGTGCGTGATATCTACGCCATTGACGACCACACCATGTTACTAATTAGCACCGACAGGTTGTCGGCGTTTGATGTGATTTTGCCAACGGGTATTGCCAACAAAGGCGCGATGCTGACGCAAATGGCCAATTTTTGGTTTGAAAAGCTCGGCCATATAGTGCCCAACCATTTAACTGGCATAGACCCTAACTCTGTAGTGACTGCTGCCGAAGATAAGGCGCAATTGGGAAGCCGTGCCGTGGTAGTCAAAAAACTTAAACCATTGCCGATAGAAGCGATTGTGCGTGGCTACTTGGTGGGCAGCGGTTGGAAGGAATACAAGGCTAAAGGCACCGTGTGTGGCATCACGTTACCTGCTGGTCTGCAAGAAGCTGCAAAGTTACCACAGCCATTGTTTACACCATCTAGCAAAGCCGCGGTGGGTGAGCATGATGAGAACATTAGCCTGCAACAATGTGCCGATTTAATTGGCGCAGACATGGCCGCTCAAGTAGCCAAGGTAGCGATTCAGCTCTACACCGAAGCCGCCGCTTATGCGCTGACCAAAGGCATTATTATTGCCGATACTAAGTTTGAATTTGGCCTGGATGCCAATGGCGTGTTGCATGTGATGGATGAAGTGCTGACGCCGGATTCGTCGCGTTTTTGGCCACTAGAAAGTTATCAAGTGGGCAGTAATCCGCCCAGTTATGACAAGCAATATGTGCGCGACTGGTTAGAAAGCATAGGGTGGAACAAGCAACCACCGGCGCCAGCATTGCCTGATGATGTGGCACAACGCACTTCTGCTAAGTATATGGAAGCTTACGAAAAGCTGACTGGCCAAGTGTTACAAGTGGCATGCGCTTAAGCGAAAAGCTCAAAACGATAGCCAGCAAGCTCAAAGCAGAGTTTGACTTTTATCGACGTTTACAGCAGCACCCACGCACCCCTTGGCTGGCCAAGGCTTTGTTATGGTTGGCCATAGGCTATCTATTAATGCCGTTTGATTTGATCCCAGATTTTTTACCGGTGATTGGTCAATTGGATGAAGTAGTGATTATCCCCTTGTTGCTGTACTGCGCAATTAAGCTCACACCGTCTGAGATACTGGCGGAGTGTAGAGCCGCAGCGTAATAAGCCTTATGCGCAGCTGAATGTATGGACCTCTGGCAACTCATCACCAATTTTGATGCGCACTTGCCAGCGCTGGTTGCCATGCATGAGCACCTCGTTTATGCCATTGTATTTTTAGTAGTTTTTCTGCAAATAGGCGTCTTGCCTTTTTTCTTTTTACCCAGCAATCCGTTTTTGTTTGTTTGCGGCGCCGTTTGGGCGGCGTCACAACTCAATATTGTGTTGCTGTTAGCTGTATTAATACTTGCCGCCCTAATGGGGCATTTGTCTGGCTATTGGCTGGGTAAACACATCGGGCAAGCGTTATTTTTGCGTTATCTTAAATGGCCAGACCAGGCGGCTTTGGATAAAACCCACGCCTTTTATGATTTGCATGGCGAACAAGGCTTTTTGTTTTCGCTATTTCTGCCAGTGATTCGCACGCTGGCCCCCTTTTTAGCCGGTGTGACGGAAATGCACATAGGCAAGTTTGTCCGTTCAGTGAGCTTGGGTGCCGTCATTTGGGTATTCACTTGTGTGTTAGCGGGTTACTTTTTTGGCAATATTCCTGCTGTCAATCACCATCTACTGCTGGTAAGTCTATTGGGTTTGGCTTTGGTAGTGCTGGTTGTGCTGCTTAAAAAGGGCTGGCGTATGATAGGAAAGTCAAAGTAAGTCTTAACACTGCAATAGTCTAGCAACAAAAATCGCCTATAATGTTGGGTTTTAAACTACAGGCTGCTTTCAATATGTCACTAAACTTAGTCCCTTCTGGCAAAAATTTACCCCATGATTTTAACGTGATTATCGAGATCCCTATGCAGGGTGACCCTGTGAAGTATGAAGTGGACAAAGAAAGTGGCGCTATTTTTGTTGACCGCTTTATGGGGACTTCTATGCAATACCCCTGTAACTATGGCTATATTCCGCATACGTTGGCCGATGATGGCGACCCAGTAGACGTGTTGGTGATTACGCCAGTACCGTTATTGCCAGGTGTAGTGGTGCGTTGCCGTGCCTTAGGTATGTTGAACATGACCGATGAAGCCGGTGGTGATGCTAAGTTATTGGCGGTACCAGTGGAAAAAGTGTGTGGTTTGTATGCTTACCAAAAAACGTATAAAGATGTTTCACCTTGGCGTTTAGAAATGATTTCGCATTTCTTTGAGCACTATAAAGATTTGGATAAAGGCAAATGGGTGAAAATTGAGGGCTGGGAAGGCATAGACGAAGCGCACAAAGAAATTATGGATGGCGTGACACGTTATAACGAAGCTGAAGTTAAACCAGCGTTTTAATCGAGTATAGCAGTGAATAAAAAAGGCAGCCTAGGCTGCCTTTTTTATTGCATAACTATTTGCTAAAGATTACACATGTAACAGTGGTACGATTAATAGCGCTACAATATTAATAATTTTAATCAATGGGTTAACCGCTGGCCCTGCAGTGTCTTTATACGGGTCACCCACGGTGTCACCAGTCACTGCGGCTTTGTGCGCATCTGAACCTTTGCCGCCGTGATGACCGTCCTCAATGTATTTCTTAGCATTGTCCCAAGCGCCACCACCGGTACACATGGAAATCGCCACAAATAAACCAGTGACAATGGTACCCATGAGTAATCCACCCAACGCCACTGGGCCTAACAACAAGCCGATGGCAATGGGGGCTGCGACTGGTAGTAGTGAAGGAATCATCATTTCTTTAATGGCCGCAGTAGTCAGCATATCCACCGCTTTGCCATATTCTGGCTTGGCCGTACCCTCCATAATGCCGGGGATATCGCGGAACTGACGACGTACTTCTTCTACCACCGCGCCCGCCGCACGACCGACTGCTTCCATCGCCATTGCCGCAAACAGGAATGGAATCAGGCCGCCAATAAACAAGCCGATAATGACCATCGGGTCGCTTAGGTCAAATTTCACATCAATGCCGGCTGCTTGCAATTTATGCGTGTAATCGGCAAACAAGACTAAGGCTGCTAAACCGGCAGAGCCAATGGCATAACCTTTGGTCACCGCTTTGGTGGTGTTGCCCACAGCATCTAGTGGGTCAGTCACGTCACGCACACTGCTAGGTAATTCAGCCATTTCGGCAATGCCACCGGCGTTATCCGTAATTGGACCATAGGCGTCCAGTGCTACCACGATGCCTGCCATGCTTAGCATAGACGTTGCAGCAATCGCAATGCCATATAAGCCGCCCAAACTATACGAGGTATAAATGGCCAAACACACGGCCAGAACTGGCCAAGCAGTGGATTTCATGGATACGCCAATGCCGGCAATAATGTTAGTGGCGTGACCAGTGGTTGAGGCTTGCGCCACATGTTTGACTGGGGCGTAATCGGTACCGGTGTAATACTCGGTAATCCACACCAACGCAGCGGTTAATACCAAGCCCACCGCACAGGCGCCAAATAAGGCGAGCATAGACACGGCATGCCCTTCATGGCTAAATCCTTCTGGGAATAAATATTGGGTAACAAAATAGAACGCAATCAATGACAGCACCCCTGCTACTGCTAAGCCTTTGTACAACGCAGGCATGACATTTTTCATGCCGGGCGATGCTTTGACAAAGAAGCAACCAATGATAGACGCCACAATAGACACGGCACCAAGCAGTAACGGATATACCACAGCATTGCTACCCGCTTCGGCTGCCATCAGCGTACCTAGCACCATGGTGGCGATTAAGGTCACCGCATAAGTTTCAAATAAGTCAGCGGCCATGCCGGCGCAATCGCCCACGTTATCACCGACGTTGTCGGCAATCACCGCTGGGTTACGCGGGTCATCTTCTGGGATGCCTGCTTCTACTTTACCGACTAAGTCGGCGCCTACGTCCGCGCCTTTGGTAAAGATGCCGCCGCCTAGCCGTGCAAAGATGGAGATGAGTGAAGAGCCAAACGCCAGCCCAATGAGCGGGTCTAAGTTAACAGCGTTTTCAGCGCCTAAGTAAATATAGAAACCCGCTACACCAAGCAAGCCTAAGCCCACCACCAGCATGCCAGTAATGGCGCCGCCTTTAAATGCTACGTCTAAAGCTGGGCCTATGCCGTTGGTGGCGGCTTGCGCTGTGCGTACATTGGCTTTGACCGAGACGTTCATACCAATAAAGCCACAAGCGCCTGATAATACTGCACCGATGACAAAGCCCACGGCTGTTTCTGGGGTAAGAAATACCGCAATCAGTACGGCCAGCACTACCCCGACCAAGGCGATGGTTTTATATTGGCGCGCTAAATACGCAGCGGCGCCTTGTTGAATGGCGCTAGCAATCTCTTGCATGCGCGCGTTGCCTGCGGGTAATCCAGAAATCCATTTACTCATTACTACGCCATACAGTACTGCTAAAACCGCTGCAGCAATGGCAATCATTAGTGCGACTGACATGACATCTCCTAGTTTATTGTAATAAATCTGAACGTGTGAACGGCCACTGAAATGCTAACAAGTTGTAAAATTTGTAAAAATTCTGTAACAACCGCCTGCATTATGGCATTAAACATGGAGCACCACAATATAGCGGCAACGGGAATAATAGTAGGCAGAAATGCGCGCTGTCTATGACTTTAACTGATTGAAATTAAACAGTAATATGAGGTGGGGGTGGGTTAAGACTGTTTGGCTGCGAGCTTTTTTAAGATAGCGGCTAATCGTGAGTCGCCCATTTGTGCTGCAAGCGCGTTTAAATGTTGCGCGCCAGTTGCACTGAGCTTAATCATGCGCTTGGCTGGCGCTCTTGGGCTAGATTTTACTTGCACTTTCACGCTAATTGCAGTAACTTTACACAGGCTAAATTCGGCGTAGCTCTCTTGCGAATTTTTCAATGCTTTCAATAAGCTAGCTTGGCTAAGTTTGATTTTGCTTGCCACAGCCGCATTGTTCGCCAAAACAGTGAGCATGCCATCTTGTAATTGATGCGCAACAGATTGCTCAGATAACAGCTTAGGTGCAGCAGATTGCCAAAATTCATTCACCAACGCCATGGCGTCTACACGGTGTTGTAACTTGGCAAGTGTTTGATCTTGGCCAGATGCAGCATGATCAAGTACAGCATTAATTTTAAACATCTTCTTCTACAGATATTGGATATCAATGAATATTATCTTAGTTTCTAATAAGATAGCACAAGCGAAAAGTTTTAATAGCTGGCAATCAAGCATGATGATCGTTGCTTTGGTTACTGTCCCAGTGTTGCTGACACTGTTATTTATCACGCCCAAGCAAAACATCAAACAGCAAGGCGTCAAAGCCATGTTCCCCACGCATTTGAAGAGTTCAGTGGTGTCTGCGCAAAGCCATTTAGATGCTTATGCCAAGCAAATTGGCGAGTTGCAAGCGCGTATTATGCGTTTAGATGCACAAAATCAACGACTTGCCAAATTGGCAGGTGACAAGGTGCTGCCCACTACCGATCCCGTGGGTATGACGCTCGCGCCCAATATGGCGTCGGCTAATCGCGGTGGTCCGTTGGTCTATGCGCACCCGATGTCAGAGGCTGAGCTGCAGGCAGCCATTGCAGACCTCATTAGCACGGTGGATAGCCGTGATGAGTATCAGAGTAAAATAGAGGCCAAAGTGTTGCAACAAAGCGTGTTAAAAGACATGTTGCCAAATGAGCGCCCGATTAATACTGGTTACAATTCTTCTAGCTATGGTTGGCGAGTTGATCCTTTTAACGGCAATAAAGCATTTCATGAAGGCTTGGATTTTCAAGCCAATAGCGGCGAGCCTATTTTGGCAGCGGCCGACGGCATTGTAACCACCGCAGAACATACGCCTGACTATGGCAATTTGGTCAAAGTCAATCATGGTTCTGGCTTAGAAACGCGCTATGCCCATGCCTCTAAGCTGATGGTCAAAGCAGGGGACCGCGTAGCTAAAGGACAAGTGGTGGCTTTAGTGGGCAGCACAGGTCGCTCAACGGGGCCCCATTTGCATTATGAAATACGTTTGAATGGCAACGCACTCGATCCAAGACAATACTTAAAACGAAATTCAGGCTAAAATGCGGAATTCGCTTGAAACTTAGCCTGTAATCCCCATCTAACACATCATTTTAATCATATTTAGGTTTCCGCTTGGCGGAAAGTTGGTGCCACTTCATGTTACCCACGTTGTTCAAAAAATTGTTTGGTAGTCGTAACGATAGACTGGTCAAGCAATACTTCCAAAAAGTTAAAGAAATCAATGCACTAGAACCTAGCATGCAAGCGCTATCGGACGATGGTTTGCGTGCTAAAACCGAGGAATTTAAACAACGTTTTCAACAAGGTGAGAGCTTAGAAAAGCTGTTGCCAGAAGCGTTTGCGGTGGTGCGTGAAGGTAGCCAGCGTGCTTTAGGTATGCGCCATTTTGATGTGCAGATGATAGGCGGCATGGTGTTGAACTCTGGCAAGATTGCTGAAATGCGTACCGGCGAGGGTAAAACCTTGGTGGCGACACTGCCTACTTACCTCAATGCCATCACTGGCAAAGGCGTGCACGTGGTGACGGTGAATGATTATTTGGCTAAGCGTGATGCTGAATGGATGGGAAAACTGTACACGTTCTTGGGCTTATCTGTTGGCATTAACTTATCGCAAATGCCGCATGAGGTAAAACAACAAGCCTATGCCGCAGACATTACCTACGGTACCAATAACGAATTTGGCTTTGATTACCTGCGCGACAATATGGTGTTTAGTCGTGAAGAACGCGTACAGCGCGGTTTAAGCTATGCTTTGGTCGATGAAGTTGACTCCATCTTGATTGATGAAGCGCGTACGCCCTTGATTATTTCAGGCCAAGCTGAGCATAGCATTGATTTATATAATCAAATCAATGCAGTGGCTTTGCAACTGGTTAAACAAACTGAAGAAGAAGGCGAAGGCGATTTCTGGGTGGATGAAAAAGCGCAAACTGTGACCATGAGTGAAGCCGGTCATGAGCATGCCGAAGAGATTCTCACCAGTTCTGGCCTGTTGCCCGTCGGTTCTAGTTTGTATGAGGCGGCCAACATTACTTTGGTGCATCATTTGTACGCTTCATTACGCGCACAAAACCTGTTTAATAAAGACCAGCACTATGTGGTGCGTGATGGTGAAGTGATTATTGTCGACGAATTCTCAGGCCGTATGATGCCAGGTCGTCGTTGGTCGGATGGTTTGCACCAAGCGGTAGAAGCCAAAGAAGGCGTGGCGATTCAAAAAGAGAATCAGACCTTAGCTTCGATTACCTTCCAGAATTATTTCCGTATGTACGAAAAACTCAGCGGCATGACCGGTACAGCGGACACTGAAGCCTATGAGTTTAACCAGATCTACGGTCTAGAAACGGTGGTGATTCCTACCCATCGCGTCATGCAGCGTAAAGACGCCATGGACAAGGTGTATCGCACAGCCGCAGAAAAATATAACGCGGTCATTGAGGACATTAAAGTCTGTCAAGCCAAAGGCCAGCCAGTGTTGGTGGGCACCACCTCCATTGAAAACTCTGAGTTGATTTCTAATTTGCTGACCAAAGTCAATTTGGAACATCAAGTGTTGAATGCCAAGCAACATGAGCGCGAGGCGCACATTATTGCTGAAGCGGGTCGTCCTGGTGTCATTACCATTGCCACCAATATGGCAGGTCGCGGTACCGACATTGTGTTGGGTGGTAATCCAGAAGCTGCGATACATGCGGTGCGCAACGATGCGTTACTGACTGAGACTGATAAAGAAGCGCAGGCAGCACAACTGAAAGCTGAGTGGCAACAACGTCATGATGCCGTGTTAGCAGCGGGTGGCTTGCATATTATTGGTACCGAGCGCCATGAATCTCGTCGTGTCGATAATCAGTTGCGCGGCCGTTCTGGCCGTCAAGGTGACCCGGGTTCCAGCCGTTTTTATCTTTCATTAGATGATCAACTATTGCGTATTTTCTCAGGCGAACGCGTGTCTGCCATTATGGCGCGTTTGAATATGCCTGAAGGCGAAGCCATTGAGCACTCTATGGTCACCCGCGCCATTGAAAACGCGCAACGTAAAGTGGAAGGCCGTAACTTTGATATTCGTAAACAGTTACTAGAGTTTGACGATGTCTCCAACGATCAGCGCAAAGTGATTTATGAGCAACGTAATGAGTTGCTAGAAGCCGTCGATGTCGGCGCTACTATTCAAGCCATGCGCCACGATGTGTTGAATGGCTTAATCGCAACGCATATTCCACCCGGCAGTGTGGAAGAACAATGGAATATCGCCGGTTTGGAAACCAGTTTGTCGGCTGATACCGGCTTAGAGTTGCCGATAGCACAATGGCTAGAAGAAAACCCAGACTTGCATGAGGAAACGCTACGCGAACGTATTTTTGAGGCAGCCGACAGTAGTTATGCTGAAAAAGAAGCGCTGGCTAGTCCAGAAAATATGCGCAATTTTGAGCGTTCAGTCATGTTACAAAGTTTGGACAACCATTGGCGTGAGCATTTAGCGGCTTTAGACCATTTACGCCAAGGCATCCATTTGCGTTCTTACGCGCAGAAAAACCCTAAGCAAGAATACAAACGTGAGGCGTTTCAGTTGTTTGAGGCTTTGCTGAATACGGTGAAAAGTGAAGTCACCCGCGTTACCATGTTGGTGCAAATTAAAACGCAGCTTGATGTGGAGCCGGTAGACCCGGTGGCTGAGATTGCCAACGTGCAATATCAACACGCCGATTATGATGAGGCGCTAGCCAACCCGAGTGAAGAGGAGGCGGCACTACTCGCCAACGGCCAACCTGTCATCCGTGATGGATCTAAAGTAGGCCGTAACGACCCTTGCCCATGCGGTTCGGGAAAAAAATACAAGCAGTGCCACGGTGTTTTAAGTTAAATTTAATCCATAAGCTAAATTTATATCAGCTAGATTTTTAATACGTGAGATTGTTAAAACTAGCCTGTTAAATTGACAGATTAAGTTAAATTTAGCCACTGTTAAATAATATAGATACGAAAGTAGTTTTGATGAGCGAGCAAGAAATACAATCGCCTTGTATAGGTGTCTGCAGCATGGATGATTTAACTGGCTTTTGCCAAGGCTGTTACCGTACCATGCAAGAGATACAGCAATGGTGGGATTTAGATAGTACAAGTAAGCAAGCGGTGGTGGCGCTGGCCAGCGCGCGCGAAGCGGAAGCATTTGACTAATCTAGTCATGCTATTAATGATTGCCTGAAAAAAGCCAGCGTCAGCTGGCTTTTTTGTGCGCGCTGGTTTTAGGTTTAAACTGGCTTAGGCAGATAGGCTGACTCTGCAGTATCGTTTGCGCTGCTATTAATAGGCGCCGTTTCATAGGCGGCAATGAGTGGCGCAGCTTGCGCCATGTCTTCTTCTTGCACAAAGACATTGGCAAACCCCATGGCAGAAATATCACCGACGGCGCCTTGTAAGTAATAACCACTGACATAAGTGGCAATATCGTAAGCATTTAACATCCCGGCGACAATATGCGCTTCTAATATGTTGGCAGCTTTGTAAGCAATTTGCATAATGTATTTTTACAGCAAAATGCCAAACCACACAACCGTTATGGTGCTCGTTTTAAAGTGCGCGCGTACCCGCAATCGCACATTGTTGCATTAACTCTTCTAAAATACCTAAGCCAAATTGAATAATGACTTCTGGTTGCGGATGGTTGAGGGCTAGCGCTATCTGTTCTAGCGCTTGTTGGCCTGTTAAGGGTTGCTGTTTGAGTCGTTGCAGTAAACTAAAAGTGATGGCATTGAGCACAATAAATTTGACGTTAAAGGCCTCGTTTCTAAACATCAACATATGAGTAGGGCTGATTTCACTGGGCTGGTGGCGCTTACCAATCGTGTGTACTGGGTAGTCGTATTCCAGCAGTGCATGTGCGTTAGTCATTATAGGCTGCTCATTTAATAAATCTGCAGTGTGGCTTAATGTGGGGGTGGTTTCTGGCAGATTGCTGACATGCAGCTCTGCCCACTCGTAATGCGCAAGTGATGATAGAAACAAAGGCAGGTTGAATGTCGCAGCTTGAGGGCTTTGCAGAAAACTTAAAAATGCTGCTGGAATCTCTCTAAATAATGGACTAGTACCGGCGTGATGCGCAAAAAAAGCGCGGCATAGCCGCAGCCATGTGCGTTTGCCCAGCACTTGTTGACACACAGGAAAGCAAGCAGACACTGTACCGACAATATTATTCAATACAATTTCGCGGTAAATCGCCATGCGTTTATCAGCCACTTTGGCTGGCTTAGGGTTGTGATTGGGGTCGCGTAGGTGCGCGGTAAACGCGCGTTGGTATTGCTGAAAGGCTAACATTTAGGCAGCCTTAATCTGACTACTAAATTGCTGCTGCATCTGTTTAATTTTGTTCACTTCTTGCATCAAGATGGGCAGCGGCGGAATATTGCTGTCGCGCTCTAACAAGGTGGGGAAGGTGCCAAATTGCGCATAGGCTTGCGTTAATAACGCCC
>DASWSZ010000124.1:0-29855 GCA_036402395.1 Methylophilus sp. | reverse complement strand
CCAATATTTCAATTATGTTTTAAAAAGCGATTAGCCGACTATGGACACCTCCAACTTTCTGATTCAAGCCATGATTTATTTATCATCGGCGATTGTCCTAGTCCCCATCTTTAAGCGGTTAGGCTTAGGCTCGGTACTGGGTTATTTAATTGCAGGCATTTTAATCGGGCCATACGCACTCAAGCTGATTGCCGACCCTGAACATGTGCTGCATTTTGCTGAGTTTGGCGTGGTGCTGATGTTGTTTTTAATTGGGCTAGAGCTGGAATCGCAAAAAGTATGGGAGTTGCGAAAAACGCTGTTTGGCTTGGGTGGCCTACAAGTGGTCATAACCATGGGTTTGGTGGCGGTTGTAGCGCATCTATTGCAGTTTACTTGGCCAGTGGCGCTGGTGATTGGTATGGGCGTGGCTATGTCATCCACGGCGATTGGCTTAACGGCGCTGGCTGAAAAAAAGCAACTGAGCACGCCCGGTGGGCAGGCTTCTTTTGCCACCCTGCTGTTTCAGGATTTATCGGTGATTCCGCTATTTATGATACTGGCGTTTTTAGCGCCAGATCATGCAAAAGCCGGCTTTGATATCACCGAGGTTGCTAAAGCCATTGCTGTCATTGTTGCCATCATTTTCGCCAGTAGAACGATGCTGCGCCCCATTATGCGCATCGTAGCGCAAACAGAAATCCGTGAAATTTTTGTCGCCTTTTCCTTATTGTTAGTCATCGGCGTTTCCATGGCCATGCAATCGGTGGGCTTATCCATGGCCTTGGGCACATTTCTGGCAGGGGTGTTGTTGGCCGATTCAGAGTATCGCTACGAGTTAAGATTAGATATTGAACCTGTCAAAGGCTTGCTGTTAGGTCTGTTTTTTATTGCGGTCGGCATGTCTGTGGATTTATCGCTACTGGCGCATTCGCCTTGGCTGATTGTTGGCTCAGCTGTGCTTATTGTGCTCGCCAAGATCGCTATATTGATGGGCTTAGGCTATGCGTTCAAATACTCGCTGCGCGATACCTTATTGTATGGCGCGGCCTTGTCGCAAATTGGCGAGTTTGCCTTTGTCATTTTCGGCATCGCCCTCAATCAAAATACCATTCCACGCGAGACCTATAACAGCCTCAATGCCATAGTGGCGGTTTCCATGTTGCTCACGCCGCTATTGTTATTACTCTACGAGCGCTTTTTAACGCTGCAATGTGGCGAGCGCCCTAAAGACAGCATAGTAGAAAATAACGCAGTCATCATCGCCGGTTTTGGTCGGTTTGGTCAGATTGTAGGGCGTGTGCTGTTGGCCAAAGGTATCACCGCCACATTAATTGACAACGACCCTAACCAAGTGGATTTAATGCGTAAGTTTGGCTGGCGTTGTTACTATGGCGATGCGTCAAGGCTGGATTTGCTAGAAGAAGCTGGCATCGCTAGCGCCAAATTACTGGTGATTTCTGTCAACGACCCGCTTGCGGCGCTCAACATAGGCAAGCTAGTCAAGTCACGCTGGCCTCACGTCACATTAGTGACCAGAGCGCGCAGCCGCACCGATGCCTTTGATTTGCGCGACATCGGCTTAGACCCAATACGTGAAACCTTTTACTCCTCATTGGTGGCCGCCAAGCAAGCCTTGCAGGCAATAGGGATAACGCCAGACGCTGCGGCCAATATTATTCAACAGTTTGAGCAACATGACATTGAACAACTGGAAGCAGCGCGCGCCATTAAGCACGACATGAACGCCTTGCTGAGCATGTCGGAAAAAGGTCGGCAAGACCTTAAAGACTTACTTTCTTTAGAGCAAGCAGAAACTGAACAAAAAGCAGTGTAGTGGCTACAGCTAAGCTTTCAAAGCTTTAGTACGCTTGTTGATATACAAGGCCTCATCGGCTTGCGTTAGCAAATCTTTGCTGGAAGCGCTACCACGGTTGTGCCCAGCATAGCCTATGGAGATGCCAATATTGAGGCATTGCCCGTTAGATAACACCATGGGTTTAGATACTTCTTCAACTGTACGTTGCGCAATCGCTTCTGCCGTTAGGTTGACGTGATTACGCACGATTAAACCAAACTCATCGCCGCCCAGTCGTGCTAACAAATCCTCACCGCGCAATTGCGCGGCCATGCGTTGCGCCACCTTAACTAGTACCTCATCGCCCGCCGCGTGGCCGTAAGTATCGTTAATGCTTTTAAAGTGGTCTAAATCCATATAAAACAAGGAGAAAGATTTGCCGGTACGCTCGGCATGGGCTAGCTCTAACTGCAAGGAACGCTGGAATTGAGCGCGATTGGCCAGCCCGGTGAGTTCATCGGTCATGGCAAATTTTTGTAATAGATTGGCGGTGTTACGACTCTCCAAACTGGCTACCACCAGCTTAGAAAAATCCTGCAGCATGGCCTGCTGATTGGCCGTTAAGGTGCGTGGCCGCGTATCGGCCACAGCGATGGTGCCCAGCGCATAGCCTTGATGATTGACCAGCGGCGCACCGGCATAAAAGCGAATATTCGGCTCGGCGGTCACCAGCGGGTTATGTTGAAAACGCTGGTCTAAGCGCATGTCTTCTATCATAAGCACTTGATTTGGCTGCATCAATGCATGGGCGCAAAAGGCAATTTGCCTATCTAGTTGTGCAACGCCTAAGCCAATTTGCGACTTAAACCACAACCTATCGCTATCCATCAAGCCTATCACTGCCGCTGGCATATCTAATGCGTTGGCCGCTAGCCGTGTCAGCGTATCAAACTCCACCTCGGGCAATGTATCCAAAATGTCATACGCGTACACCGCTTGCAGGCGACTGGCTTCATTGGAAGGGATAGGACATTTCATGCACAGCACTCCCATGTTATTTTTGGTTATTGAGATTAGTAGCCTAATAACAAGCGCACAATTTATTAATGACGCCGTGATATCAGCTTGCATTATGCGCATATTTGAGTGCGCTGCCAAGTAGGGGCGCGGCTAGGCTTTTGCACCTAGCTGGCGCTAGGCATATTTAAATGGGAGTATCTCAGCAACACTGTCATTGACTATGCGATTGCGCCCTTGCTGCTTGGCCTGCTGCAACAATAGGTCTGCGCGCTGGATGGCCGCATCAATCGCCTCATCGTCTTGTAGCATCACTAGGCCACCACTTAAATGCACAGGCTGATGACCAGGCTGAATATACACAGACTGTGCGGCTTGACGGATACGCTCAGCCGCATGGAGGGCATTGTCACCATAATGCAACAACATCACCAGTACAAACTGCTCGCCACCCCATCGACACACTACATCGACAGGCCGCATGGCGCTTAACATATTTGTGCTTAACTGTTGTAGTACGGCCTCAGCTTCAGCGTGGCCATAGCGGTCGTGGATGTCGCGGGAAAAATCAATCTCCATCATCAACACCGCAACTGCAAGCTGGTTACGTCGGCTTAACGCTAGCGCAGTGGCTACGCGGTCATAGAAACCACGGCGATTCAACAGTTGCGTCAATGCGTCATAATGGGTGAGATGACTAATGGTTGCTAGCGCCGCTTTAAAATGCCAACCCAGCACTGCAAGCAATGCCAACAAAATAATGCTCAGCCATGCTGGCACACTGTCACGCGCGGCCGCCAGATACAGTGCACTAGGCGTCACCTGATGCGCTAGCCACCACTGGTCAGCCAGTACCGGGCTGCCTAACCAAAATTGGCCAGTGGCATCTTGTTGCCAAGCCGTGGGCGATAAACTTAGAGATGGAGGCAGGTTAGTCTTATCATGGTTCGGATATGTACTGAGCAGCATGGATGCACCAGTGGCCTGCCCCAGTTGCATCACTTGATCTAGCGTGGTCATGGAAATGTCGAGTGCGACAACTCCCAGAAACTTGTCTTGCCCTAACAACGGGATCTGATGGTAAACCGGTAACGCAAACGTCAACAGCCTACCCTTGCCGACCAAGTCTTGATGCGGACCCGCTAACACCATGTGCCGAGTTGGATTAGCGGCAGGTAAGGCGGCTTGCCAAAACGCTTTTTTGTATAGCGCTGGCTTAAAGCGAAATTGTGTGACCGAGCTGGCCGGCGCTGTATACACAAACTGGCTGGCCGATTGATAGTATAGCTTAGCCACTTCTAGGTCATGGCCAAGAGTCGCTTGTAACTGCGCGTCCATATTCAATGCGGCCACCATTTCCTGCTGTGAAGCATCCGCCCACTTGCCAAGACCTGTAAGCTGGCCAATGGCTGGCTGTGCTTCTGGCTGCATGTCCCAAATATTCCACTCAGAATGTTGTGTCAGTTGATAGCCAGCAAAAGCCTTATCCTGTTGTGGAGACACTTGATACGCTTGCAGCAACAAGCTGCGCATCACTGCTAAGCGGTCGCGCTGCATCTCAATCAATCTAACCACCAGCGCATGACGGCTAGCCAAGGTGTTTTCTATCTCCGCTTTGCGTAGGCCTAATTGCTTAACAAATATGGCAACGCATAACGTCAATACCGTCGCCAGCAAGGCCATGCTCAAGTAAAAAGAGGGGTATTTAAGGGTTAGTCGCGTCTTCATCCTCAGCCAACTGCTAGGTCATGTTGATCTATTGTTCTACCATAGCAATAGCACGCAGCGGACTTGTTGAACCGATTAGACCATTACTCAGTGGATAAAACTATACCACTGAGTATAGAAAAAATATTTAAAAACATATCTTTTAATACGCTAATTTTTTACGATGTAGCAATTCATACAACACAGGCAATACCCATAAGGTGAGCAAAGTGGATGACCAAATACCACCTATCACTACCGTCGCCAATGGCCTTTGCACTTCTGCGCCAGTGCCGGTTGCAATTGCCATTGGCAAAAACCCTAGCGAGGCAACCAAAGCAGTGATTAAAATAGGCCTTAGACGGCTAACGCTGCCCTGCTCTATCGCCGCACTCACTGGCAGGCCTTCGGCCATTAAATTACGAATAAAAGTAATCATCACCAAGCCATTGAGCACTGCCACGCCAGACAGTGCAATAAAGCCTACGCCTGCTGAAATAGACAGTGGAATATCGCGCAACCACAGCATGAGCACGCCGCCGGTGAGCGCAAATGGGATGCCAGTAAACACGATGAGGCCATCTTTAATATTGCCAAACATGGCATACAGCAGCAGAAATACTAGAAAAAGCGCTAACGGCACCACAATTTTTAAGCGCTGGCTGGCAGATTGCAATTGCTCAAACGTGCCACCCCAAGTGACCCAATCGCCAGCTGGAATCTTGACAGTTTGCGCAATGCTTTGTTGTGCTTCTGCCACAAAAGAGCCTATATCGCGCTCACGCACATTGGCGGTGACCACCACGCTGCGTTTGCCGTTTTCGCGGCTAAACTGATTTGCACCGGGCGCGATATCTATGGTCGCCACTTCACCCAACTGCACATAGACAGGCGCATCGCCGCCACTATGCAGTGGTATCGGCAAACGTTTTAAACTGGCGATATCGGCGCGCACGTCTTCTGCTAAGCGCACCACAATATCAAAACGTCTATCCCCCTGAAACAAAGTACCAGTGGCTTGCCCATTCATGGCGATAGCAATAGTGGCTTGCACGTCCGCCATATTCACGCCTAAGCGCGCTATCTTTTGCCGGTCTACCTGCACCGTTAACATAGGCAGGCCGGTAGTTTGCTCCACCTTCACATCTTCGCCACCTTGCGTGCTGCTCAGCACCTTAGCAATGGCTTCAGCAGTGGCGTTCATTTGTTGCATATCATCGCCAAATACTTTGACCGCTACATCACTACGCACACCAGAAATCAGCTCATTAAAACGCATTTGGATGGGCTGGGTAAATTCATAGTTATTGCCCGGCACTTGCGCAATGGCGGCTTGCATTTGGGCTATCAGCGCATTTTTAGTCAGCGTCGGGTCCGGCCACTCGGCTTTAGGCTTAAGCATAATAAAGTTATCCGCCACACTGGGTGGTACTGGGTCGGTGGCAATTTCTGCTGTACCGATTTTGGCAAATATTTTATCCACTTGCGGAAACTGTTTGATGGTGTATTCCAGCTCTTTTTGCATGGCCACCGCTTGCGTCAAACTAGTGCCGGGAATACGCAAAGCATGCAAGGCAATATCACCTTCGTTTAAGCTGGGCACAAATTCGCTGCCCATGCGGCTAGCCATTAAGCCACTCAGTAACACACTGACCACGGCGATGGTCAGCACCAACGCCTTGTTAACCATGGCACTATGCAATAAAGGCACGTAGCGTTGCTTAGCCCAAGCAATCACGATGTGGTCGGTTTCACTCACTTTGCCGCGTATCAGCAAAGCCACCGCGGCCGGCACAAACGTCACCGATAACAGCATGGCACCAATTAAAGCAATGACCACGGTAAACGCCATGGGGTGAAACATTTTGCCTTCTACGCCTGTTAAGGCAAAGATAGGCAGATACACCGCCATGATAATCAGCTGGCCGTATATCAACGGCTTTCTGGCTTCTTGCGCCGCCTTAAATACCTCATCAAAACGCTCCGCTTGTGTTAGCAAGCGGCCTTGCTGGGCTTGTGCATGGGCTAAGCGACGCATACAGTTTTCCACTATCACCACCGCACCATCAATAATAATGCCAAAATCCAACGCCCCTAAACTCATTAAGTTAGCGCTCACTTTGCCTGCCGCCATCCCAGTAAAGGTAAACAACATAGCCAACGGAATCACCAGCATAGTGAAGATGGCGGCGAGCATATTACCCAAAAAGATAAATAAAATGGCAAACACCAACAGCGCGCCTTCTAGCAAATTGGTTTTGACAGTGTTGATGGCTTTATCAATCAAAATGGTGCGGTTATAGACTGGCTTGGCGATGACACCCGCTGGCAAAGTTTGATTGATTTGCGCCAGCCGCGCTTCTACCGCGGCAGATACGGTGCGACTGTTTTCGCCGGTTAACATAAACACCGTGCCCAATACCACTTCTTGGCCATTTTCAGTGGCGGCGCCGTTACGCGATTGGCTGCCTATCAGCACCTCGGCCACATCGCTAATGCGCACCGGAATACCAGCTTTGGCTTGAATCACAATATTGCCGATGTCTGCAACGCTACTCAGTTGGCCGGGCACACGGATTAAATATTGCTCACCCGATTTTTCGATATATCCGGCACCGATATTGGCATTATTAGTTTCTAGGGCATGAACAACGTCAGTTAAAGACAAGCCACGCGCGACTAATCTGTCTAAATAGGGCGCTACTTGGTACTGCTTAACATAGCCGCCTACGGTATTAATCTCATTGACACCCGCCACATTACGCAATTGTGGTTTGATAATCCAATCTTGCACTTCGCGTAAATCCATTGCGTTGTAAGGCGTGCCATCGGCTTTCAGCGCACCGGCTTTGGCCTCCACCGTCCACATAAAAATCTCGCCCAAGCCGGTAGAGGTAGGCCCCATTTCTGGCAGCACACCCGCTGGCAATTTCTCTTTGGCCTGCTGGATGCGCTCATTCACCAGTTGCCGCGCAAAATAAATATCCGTGCCTTCTTTAAACACCACTGTCACTTGCGATAAGCCATAACGGGAGATAGAACGCGTCTGTTCTAATTGGGGCAGGCCCGCCATCATCGTTTCTATCGGGTAAGTAATGCGTTGCTCGGTTTCTAAAGGGGCATAGCCGGGCGCCAAGGTATTAATTTGCACTTGAATATTGGTGATGTCGGGCACTGCATCAATCGGCAATTTTTGATAGCTCACTACACCGAGTATCACTATTGCCACAGCCAGCAGCATCATGAGCCAGCGCTGCTGGATAGAAAAATGGATGAGTTTATCGAACATGGCTAGGTGCCTTTCTTAGCAATGCGCAAATAATCATGGGGGGATTAATGAGCTGATTAATGGTCATGGGTCGCACCCGCCTTACCTATGTCCGCCTTTACCAAAAAGCTATTGCCTGCGGCATAGCGCTCTCCTGTAACCAGCCCATCTAGCACCTCGGCATACTTAGCGTCGCGCCGTCCTAGTACCACAGGTCTAGCCTCAAAGTAATCGCCATAACGGCCAAACACCACCGTGCTGTCATTCAGCGTTTGCAAGGCCTCCACAGAGACGGCTAGCGGCACTGCCACTTCCTCCGCCACCAATTCCACATTCACCGGCAAGCCTGGTAGCCAATTGCGCTGGGGGTTAGCAATCACCACGCGCGCCATGCCAGTACGTGATTGCGTCCCTACCAAAGCGCTAACATAGGCGATCTTACCGCTGGCTTTGGCTTCAAATGCGCTGGCGGCAATGGTCACGCTCTGCCCCACTTTTACCGTGGGAATATCTTTGGCGTACAGCGTCATTTCTGCCCATACCGTCGCTAAATCAGCCACTTCAAATACACTGTCGGCCTCTGTCACCACTTGACCTTGGCTGATGTTTTTCTGCGTAATGACCCCATTAATCGGCGCGCGCATTTCATAGCGCGTCTGGCCTTGCGCACTAGCACCTGCGCCCATGGCAGTCAGCTTTTGCCGCAATCTGTTGACATTAATTTCCGCTTGCGACAGTTCTTTTTGAGCCAACAAATAATCTTGTTGTGCCGATACTTTTTCTTCCCATAGTTGTTTTTCACGTTCATAAGTGCTGCGCGCCAATGCCAATTGCTGCTGCGCCGCCAGCAAATCACTACGCATATCGGCAATCATCACACTGGCAATTACCGCCAGTACTTGGCCTTTTTTAACCGTATCACCAGCGTTGACGTTCACGGATTCGACCATGCCGCCCACCCTAGGCACCATTTGCACGCTATTGTCGGCGTTGAGCTTAATTTCACCCTGCAATTGCAAACTGCTTTGTATTGCCGCGGGTCCAGCGGTGAGTACCTCTATACTGTTTTCAGTTAATTGCTTATCCGTCAGTTGTACGCGCGCTTCCACTTGGCTGTAGTTCAATGTAAAAGCCTGGTTATTGACTGTGGCGTTTATGCGCAAGTCAAACGAATGCGGCTCAAGAATGACCGCATTGCCTTTTAAATAGTCTTGCTCAGGCGTAAAACTAATAGTTTGCACATCACGCCCCAGCCTGCTTAATTGCATAGTCACTTTAGCGTTAGTGGGTGCTAAGGCTTGCCCCGCTTGATAGACATATACACGAAACTCTGGCGCCACGCTTTGCTCATAGATGGTCACTTCTAGGCCAATGTTATCTTGTGTAAATAGCTTGCCGCCATGAGGCCCTTTGGCAAATTCTGTGGCTTGTGGCGCATGCGTGCCAGTATCGGCATGCACATGACTCTCTTCCGGTAAGGGCAGATGGTCTTGCGCATGGTTGTGACCAGGCGCACCATGCTGCGGGCGCGTATTGGTAGTGACGGTTTCACTGCTGGTCGCGGCGTGCTCAGTGTGGTCTGCATGGGCTGGTGCTGCACTGGGTTTGCGTAAAATGTAGGTCGCAAGCACTGTGCCTATCAAAATGACCGTGACGATGCCCATGACTTGTTTAGTGTAATGTTTCATGATGTCTTCCTAATTCTGCGCTGGGTGATGCAACACATCCCCCAGCATACGTTCAATTTCAGCCAGTGCCTGATGCGCCTCAGCCAGTGTTTGCATATACTGCGTTTGCACCTGAAATAAAGTGCGTTGCGCATCCAGCACATCCAAATAAGCAAATTTACCGGCCGTAAAACCTTTATTGGCTACGTCAAAAGCGCTTTGTGCATTGGGTAAAATTTGCGTGGACAAGGCTTCGGCCGCCTGCTTGGCTGCGGTGTGGCGCTGATATTGCTGTGCCAAATGGCTGGATAATTGATTTCTTAAAGCTGCTAACTCGTCTTGCGCTTTGTATTGCCTGCTGACCGCTTCTTGCAGCGCGCCTTGATTACGATCAAACACCGGGATAGGCACTGATAACCCGAGCAAGGCCTGATTAATGCCACCTAGTTCTTGATTATTCACAAAGCCAGCACTGACGGTGACATTAGGTGTGGCCTTGCTACGCTCCACAGTAGTCAAGGCGCTACGTGCTTCTATCTCAATCTTGGCTAATTGGATGGCGGGCGCAGCTTCTATCATGGTTGATAACTCTGCCAAAGTAGCAATCTGTGGGAGGTGCCTAACATCCCCTTCGGCATGGTTAAAGCTAGGCAAAGCATTGCCCCACAACGCTGCCAACCGTTGCCGATTGCTATTTAATTGCGCCGTCGCCTGATTTAAGGCGATGCTGGCGGTGACCTCCGCAATACTGGCTTTAGTCTCTTCCACTGGTGCGCTTTTACCGGCCTTGACGCGCTTGCTGGCGTTATCACGCGCCAGCGTTGCAATCTCAGCCGACGACTGCGCTAATAGTAGACTTTCCTGCGCCACCAATACCGCATAAAAAGCACTCATCACATTGGCATGGCTTTCGGCTTGTTGCTGCAATAGCGCAGCCGTCGCCTTATTGTAGAGTTTTGCGGCCGCGTCCATTCTGGCTTGGCGTTTATTGCCTAACTCAATTTCTTGGTTGAGTTGTAGATAGGTTTGTCGATTAGCACTGCGCGTATCTTGAATGGAGGTGGCCAATGATGGGTTAATGCGTAACGCTGCTTGCGCTTGCACCCCTTGCATGGCTTCGCGCTCACGCAGCGCAACGGCAATCTCAGGGTTAGCCTGCAAGGTTAAATTAAACGCCTGTTGCAAGGTTAATACGGTGGGCTCACTAACCTTAGCCCCCGCCGAACTCGTCATGCTGCACAACATGGCCCATAGGCATGCTGCAGACAGGCGCATAGTAAACAATTTTGGCTGCAAAAATAGACATTGCATGACACCACTCCTTATATCAAAGCAAAAAAAGCTAAGCCTTAAGCGTGCTTGGCGATGATAGGCCAAGACTGGCTAGCCAGTGATTGCAATTATCTAGGAGGTGCGCGCGAGGCAGGGAGCCGTCGCTTAATGGACGGATAGTGAGGGTTAACTAATACGGGGAACTGCTGAGTAGTGACAAGTAAGATGATCGCCATCACCAAGCCATACAGCGCAAGCTGCATAGTATTCATCACAGTGGCTAGGTCTGCACTTTTAGTAATGGCGGGGGCTACAAAAATAGTATGTGAGGCATGCGGCACAGCAGACAGCTGAGTGCCGTCATGGACAGCTTGCACAAATACTTCTTCATGCGCGTCTGCTACATGAAAGCCCACTTGGTGGTGACCATAAGCATGGTGGTCATGTTGATGGCTGTCATGCAACTGCTGGCTATGACTATCGTGCGCTGAATGTTGGTCTAGATGGGCATGGATAAACGGCTGTAGTACTTGCAGCAGTGCAAAGCACACGGCTAGCAGCAGCGTCAGACCAGATGATTTGTTTAATTGCATGTTGCTAATTTAACAAACTAACGCTGACTATACAAACGAATTACCTAGGTCATATGACTTAAATCAAGCTAGGCCTGCTATCTGGGCAAATTTAATAAGCGTTTCTATCCTTAAATATCAAAATCACAGTACGCATAATGATTTTGGTATCCAAGGCCAGCGACCATTGTCTGAGGTAATCTAAATCGTACTGAATACGCGCTTCCATCTTGTCCACGGTTTCTGTTTCACCGCGAAAGCCGTTGACTTGCGCCCAACCGGTAATGCCGGGTTTCACTTTGTGGCGAATCATATAGCCTTTAATCACTTTACGGTACATCTCGTTATGTGCCACCGCATGTGGCCTAGGGCCAACAATACTCATGCGGCCTTGCAACACATTAAAAAACTGTGGCAACTCGTCCAGTGAGGTTCTGCGGATAAAGCGACCAAATGGCGTGATTCTACTGTCATGCTTGGTGGCTTGGGTAATAGAATCACCATTTTCGGTCACTGTCATCGATCTAAACTTATAGACCAGAATTTCGTGCGCGTCTAAGCCATAACGGCGTTGCTTAAACAAGATGGGGCCTTTGGAACTTAACTTAACGCCGATAGCAACCGCCAAAAATAATGGCGAAATTAAAATCAAAATAACAATAGAGAAAATAATGTCACTGGCCCGTTTGATTAAGCCATTAAAGCCCGAGAATGGTGTCTCGCACACCGCCACTACTGGAATACCGCCAACATCATCAATACGCGCTTGAATCAAATCAAACACAAAAATATCTGGTACAAAATAGATAGACACGGTGGTGTCTTTGAGACTGTCGAGCAAATCTAATACCCTAGGCTGTGAGCTCATAGGCAAAGCAATGTAGATAATGTCGATGTTATTTTTGCGTACGTAATCAGACAACGCCTGAATTTTGCCGATGATTTCTGGGGGCTGACCATCGTCCAGCGCAATGCGGCTCAAGTCTCTGTCATCAAAAAAGCCTTTAAACTGCAAGCCAAGCTCCAGATCATTTTCCATGTTCTGCTTGAGTTGCATGCCTAAGTTGCTAACCCCCACAATCACAGCGTTTCTGGTGGCCGCTTCGCGATAAAGATTGGACGATAAATAGTAATCTACCGCAATGTGTACCAACATAATCAGCAGTGGCGTCAATACCACCCAGCACACCACCATGTCTTGCGGAAACATGTCTAAATAGCTGGTGGAATAGCCAAAAAACAGCATAATGGCGACAATAAAAAACCAATCGGACAAAATGCCCATAAACTGTTGCCACAGTGAAATGTTTTTATACCAAGTCCCGGGGAAGCTGATGGCGAAAATCAGCATGGCGATTAAGTAATACTTTTCGTCGATGACTTCATTAAAATAGACACTTAAGCCTACCAGTGAGGCAATCATTAATACCGGATCCGCCAGCATTTTGACTAGCGACTGTATCGTCAATTCTTTTGAATAAACTAATTGTTGTGATTTCATAAGTATTGATTAACATTTAAATGCGCCCACAGGTTGACCCACGCACATTTAAAATTCATTAACTGTTGTTATATCCTAATGGGTTATTGGATTGCCAGCGCCACGTATCTTCACACATTTGTGCTAAGTCTCGTTGGGCCGACCAGCCGAGTAATTGTTTTGCTAAGCTGGCGTCAGCGTAATTAATCGCCACATCGCCGGCGCGCCTAGGCAAGAACTCATAAGCAATTTCAATGCCACTCTTTTCAGAAAACGCATTCACCACGTCTAACACGCTGTAGCCTATGCCTGTGCCCAAATTAAGCGTAATTAAACCGGCGGATTGTTGTAAATACTGCAAGGCCTTCACATGGCCTTCTGCCAAATCAACGACATGAATGTAGTCTCTGACACCAGTGCCATCATGCGTTGCATAGTCGTTACCAAATACCCGCAGCCGTTTAAGCTTACCCACCGCCACCTGTGCCACATAGGGCAATAAGTTATTCGGAATGCCGCTCGGGTCTTCGCCTATCATGCCACTTTCATGCGCACCAATTGGGTTAAAGTAGCGCAAAATAGCAATGCGCCAACTGGCATCGGCCTGATAGAGATCTCTTAACATATGCTCTATCATTAACTTCGTTTGCCCATAAGGATTGGTCGCGCTCAGTGGAAAGTCTTCCACAATTGGCACTTGGGCTGGGTCGCCATACACGGTGGCAGAAGAACTAAATACAATCGTCTTCACGCCGAACGCTGCCATCACTTCAAATAAGGCCAAGCTACCGCCCACATTATTGTCATAATACAGCAGGGGCTTTTCTGTCGATTCGCCTACCGCTTTAAGCCCGGCAAAGTGAATCACGCTGCTAATCGCATACTGCTCGAATAATTGCGTGAGTAGTTGCTTATCACGTATATCGCCCTGCACTAGCGGAAACTCTCGCCCAGCCAGTTGTTGCACGCGTTTTAAAGACTCGGCCTGACTGTTAGAAAAATTATCCAGGGCCACTATAGCATGGCCTGCTTGCAGCATTTGTAAACAAGTATGGGAGCCGATATAGCCGGCGCCACCAGTGATGAGGACTGTCATTTTTTTGCAGAAATGTGATGAAGGAACGTAAGCTTACAATTTATTGATGATAATTGTAATAGCTCTTTGTCCTACAAAAAGATGCGATCAAAATTTCCAATAATGATCGATGAGTAAGGCAGCAAATATTAAACTGAGGTAAAGTATAGAATATTTAAAGGTACGCTTGGCTAAATCGTCTGAATATTTGCGATACAAACCAAGCACATAGGCCAAGAATATGGCGTTTAGAATAATGGCCGATACCAAATAAATTAAACCACTCATGCCTAGACCGTAGGGCATCAAGGACACCACAATTAAAATAATGGTGTACAACACAATATGCAACAAGGTAAAAGCTTCGCCGTGCGTCACTGGCAACATGGGCATGCCGACTTTGGCGTACTCTTCACGGCGGTACAAGGCTAATGCCCAAAAGTGCGGCGGCGTCCAAGCAAAGATAATCAAAAACATGATTAAGGATTCTGGCGCTATAGCATTATTGACCGCCGCCCAGCCCAAAATCGGCGGCATGGCGCCTGAGGCACCGCCAATCACGATATTCATCGGTGTGGCTGGTTTTAGAAACACGGTATAAATAACAGCATAGCCAACAAAGGTGGCAAAGGTTAGCCACATCGTCAGTGGATTCACAAATAGATACAAAATTGCCAGACCAAAACCACCCAAAATGGTGGCAAACACCATGGTCTCTACATTAGACACTTGGCCGGTAGGCAATGGACGACCACGGGTACGCGCCATTTTCGCATCAATTTTATGCTCAATCAGACAGTTAAACGCAGCTGCCGCGCCAGATGAAAATGCCACGCCCACGGTGGTGGCTAATAAAATAGTCCATGGCACCATCCCCGGGGTGGCCATAAACATGCCAATAATGGCTGTAAACACAATCAGCGCGGTGACGCGTGGCTTACACAATGCGTAGAAGTTTTTAATGCTAAGACCAAAAGCCTCTAATTGATTTGACATACTTGTACTCAACGGACACCCACTTTTTAAATCACACGGCTTCATATTAGCCAGCTTCTGCTAGCGATATTGATTGGGCGTGATTTTAGAATTTAATAATACAACAACAACAACCAGCAAGGCCGCGCCAAAATTGTGCGCTACCGCCAATACCAAAGGCAAATGCAACACCAGGTTGGCAATGCCTAAACTGATTTGTGCCAACAGCACTATCAGTAAGGCGATGCTGAGTGTTTTTAACTGCGCGTATTTTAAACCATTTAGGCCAATAAAACCTAAATAAATCAAGGTTATGAATGCCCCAACTCTATGCGCCCATTGAATAGCAGTGAGTGAGGCCAGCGTAAGATTGCCACCATCGGCACTTTGGCCTAGTTCTCGGTATAGATGGAAAGCATCTTTAAAGTCCATGTCCGGCACCATCAAGCCATGACAGGTGGGAAAATCGGTACAAGCCAAGGCCGCATAGTTGGTGCTAGTCCAGCCACCCAAGAAAATTTGACCAAACAAAACCAATAAAGCCAGTCTAATCGCCCAATAATACGTGGTGTTAATGGTGGAGTAGGTCAGATGCGCGCCCCAATGGCGGTGGGCAATCCAAGTCAAAATGGCTAGGGTACTCATACCGCCCAGCAAATGCGCGCTGACAATGGCAGGCTTTAGTAGCATGGTAACGGTCCACATGCCGAGCATGGCTTGAAAGGTAATCAGCACTGTGAGTCCTGTGGTCAGCCAAGGCGATACTTTAAGCGTATGTTGCTGCTTCCAACTTAGTAGCAACATCGTCACTACCATCAGCCCTAAAATGCCAGCTAAATAACGGTGTATCATTTCTTTCCAGGCTTTGCCAGTTTCGACCGGGCTATCTGGGTATACGGTCTGGGCCGATTGTATGGCTTCTACACTTTGTGGCACGGTGAGTGTGCCGTAACAGCCTGGCCAGTCTGGGCAACCCAAGCCAGCATCAGATAGCCTGACATACGCGCCCAACACCACCACACACAGCGCCGTCAACATGGCAATTAAACTTAATCTTTTAAATAACATAGTCACTTTACCTTACCCATCTTCACCTTATCTAATATTGCCTGCAGGCTTAGCTGCCCTAGCCCGCCCAAGAAAACCTAAGCAAGCGCTTTAAATCTTTCAATATATCGGCCGCTGGCGCATTTTGCGGATAACTCATCATGATATGGCCTAATGGGTCTACTAAATAAGTGCGATTGGCTAGCAGCGCCTGCTCAGAGCCGATATTAAATTGGTTTGCTAAAGCCGCAACGTCTTGTGTTGGTTGATTCAAAATAATCATATCTGGATATTTTAATTGCACATCTGCCATCTTTTGTTGTGGCGTAATCAACACACGTTGCACCCGCAGCATATCCTTGTAAGTGGACACATACACTTGGCGCATATCATGTAATTTTTGCTGACACACAGCTTGGCAATCTTCAGCCACAAACACGATATTCCATTTTTCATTCCAGAACTTGCTGTGTAAGTGCCCTTTATTGTCCATCAGCGTAGTACTGGCGGCCAGCAATCTAGGCGGCTGCACTAGTTCGCCACGGCTTTGGCCGGATGGTTTCCAATTGTATTGGTACATGGCGACGACGACGAGGATAGGCACCACAAAAAATATTGCCATCATCAAAAAAATCATGCGGCCTTTGGTTTGTTGTTTTGCTGCGTTTGTCACTGTTGTTTGCATCGTTTACCCGTTCTGTTTAATTCGACTAATACTCATATAAAAATAAATGGCCAGTGTTGCTAAGGCAAAACCAAACCATTGGTAGGCATAGCCTATATTGGTCATGATACGGCTGGGGGGGAGCTGCCATTTGCGCAAAAATCCCCCAGTGGCTTGTGCTGGATCAAGCTTAATAATGACATTGAGCACATCAATTGGTGCGCTTTGCTGGTACTTTTTCATATCCAAATGTTGCCACACTAGTTGCCATGGCGCTGCTGTATTCGGCGTTTGTGTTTTATCTTCCAAACTAAAAATTTTACTCGCGGGGATCCACAGCATGCCCTCAATTTCCATGTCATTGGTCGGTGTATCAAACACTGGGACTGCCTGATGGTCTTGTGTGCCTGCTAACCACCCACGATTAACTAACACATAGCGCTGGCTATTGGCAATTTTAAACGGCGTGACAACATGAAAGCCAGATTGATTGTTGTCTACCTGATTATCTATTAAGATTTGATACTGCGTTTCGTAGTGACCCGTCACTTTTACTTTTTGAAACTCCAGACTTTCTGGCGCATCCAAGTAATCGATAAGCGATACAGACGACTTGACCAAACTGGCTTGGTACTGATCTTCTATATGTTGCTTAATCATCGCCTTATGGTATTGCCATAAACCTAGCTTAATAAATAGTGGAATACATATTAAGGTAACCAGTATACTTAACCAATTGGTTTTAAATTGAAATTGCCAAATCTTAAATTGCATTTTTAGTGTGCCAGTCGCATAATCTGTGATTATCTCATTTGTTTGGACATTGCCATGTGGATTAAAATTGCAACCGTATTTGTGTTAATTGTCATTGTTGGCAGCTTGTTTTCTGCGCTATTTTTCTTGTTTAATGACAAGAGTGGCAATGAACGTACGGTCAAAGCCTTGACTGTGCGTATTGGGCTATCAATCACCTTATTTGTGTTGCTTATCATTGCGGCATCGTTTGGCTTGATTGGCCACTCACTGTAGCTAGCACTTAAATAAAAAGGGCGATGCACATGCATCGCCCTTTTTATTTTACTCAATTTATAGCATGTAAACGAATATAAACAGACCTAACCACACCACATCGACAAAGTGCCAGTACCAAGCCACGCCCTCAAAACCAAAGTGATGCTCAGGACTAAAATGACCTTTCATGCAACGTAGTAAAATCACAATCAACATCAAGGTACCGATGGTGACGTGGAAACCGTGGAAACCAGTCAACATAAAGAAAGTTGCACCGTAAGCACCACTACCTAACGTTAAGCCCATTTCAGTGTAAGCATGGTGATATTCCAAGCCTTGGCAGATCAGGAAAGCAATACCCAATGCCACCGTTAACGCCATGCCAATAATCAATTGTTTACGATTGTTTTTGATAAGACCCCAATGCGCCCAAGTAATGGTGGCACCAGAAGTTAGTAGCAAAATAGTATTAATTAGCGGCAAACCAAACCAATGCATAGGTTTGAATGCTGGATTAGGCGTAAATTCTTGACCTAACACCACGCCGCCCGGCCCTTGTGAAGGCCACACGCTCAAGAAATCTTTATACGGAGTAATGTCGGGATCATAACCAGCCAAATCAGGCACAGACAATATACGCATGTAAAACAAAGCCCCAAAGAACGCAGCAAAGAAGGCTACTTCTGACGCGATAAACACCACCATGCCCCAGCGGAATGACTTGTCTTCCCAGTTGGTATATTTGCCAGTGATACTTTCAGTAACGACTGAACTTAACCATTTAAACATCATCGCCAACACAATAGCCAAGCCGATGTACATCATCCATTTGCCCGGCGCTTCTAAGTAAGCGAGCGAATCACCGCCCCTGTCGGTTGCTACCGAAAACACAAAGCCAGCGGCCATAGATAGCAAACCAGCGGAAAGTATAGATGGGTAAATACTTCCATGAGGAACAAAATATTGATTTTCAGAATGTGTTGCCATGCATTAACTCCCAAGCATACTTTTAATTATATTTAAGTTGACGATTTAACTGATATTGCTCTACATCTTCTAGTACTAAACACGCGATTACTGTGTTGGCTTACTTCTCAGGCGCCTTATAAAACGAATAAGACAAGGTCATTTCTTTTACATCATCCGGCAACTCTGGGCTCACAAAAAAGCGTAACGGCATTTCTTTGCTTTCACCTGCTTTTAGCGATTGATTCACAAAACAAAAACATTCTATCTTTTTTAAATAAGCCGCAGCTTTACCTGGGGTTACGCTTGGCACTGCCTGCCCCACCACCGTTTCACTGGTGGTGTTTTTAGCTACAAATACAATGGTTTCAATCTGGCCAGGATGTAAAATAATACTGGATTGCTTAGGATAAAAGTTCCAGCCTAATCCTGTCATCACTTCAGACACAAACTGTACCGTGACCACTCTAGTGTTATCTACTTTGGCTTTGGCCAAGGTAGAGGCACTGTTATCGGTCTTACCATTGAGGCCTGTTACCGCACACAACACATCGTAAAGCGGCACTAAAGCAAAAGCAAATAACAAAGAGCCAGCCACCACCCACAAAATCTTAATCGCTAATTTTTTGTTTGCAAGATCTTTACTACTAGGCTGCTCAACTGACACTGTTAGTTACCACCTTATACACTGCACCGGTCTACACTGAATGTGTATTTAACCATTTACTCTAGCCATTTACTTAAGATAAACCCTAATGCCAAAGTGTGAAAATTGAAGCCACATACCATATTAAGGCAATGCCACCCAGTACGTAGGCAATTTTCTTACTTTTACCGCTTCTTACGCTGTCTGTTTTTTGCATATTAATGAGGCTAGCACTTAGCTAGCCCCATGTCCTTATTATTTAATAACAGGTTGCTCGGTAAAGCTATGGTAAGGCGGTGGTGATGGCAATGTCCATTCCAAACCTTCCGCACCTTCCCACACTTTGTCAGTCGCTTTTTTACCACCTTTTGCACACATAATGATGTTGTATACAAACAGCAGTTGTGAGAAACCAAGGATAAACGCACCCACTGTTGAAATCATATTGAATTCGGCAAATTGTAAAGCGTAGTCTGGAATACGACGTGGCATACCAGCTAATCCCACAAAGAATTGCGGAATAAAGGTCAAGTTAAAGGAAATTGCAGTTAACCAGAAATGCAGCTTACCTAACTTCTCGTTGTACATATGGCCCGTCATTTTTGGTAACCAGTAGTACACACCGGCCATGATACCCATGATACCGCCAGCAAACAGCGTGTAGTGGAAATGCGCTACAACGAAATAACTATTATGGTATTGCGCATCAGCAGCCACGTCGGCCAGTACTAAACCTGTTAAACCACCAATACCGAACAAGATAATCCAACCTACCGCAAACAACATCGGTGTTTCAAAGCTCATAGAGCCTCTCCACATGGTTTTGATCCAGCAGAAGAACAACACTGCTAATGGTAGTGAAATGGCCATCGTACTGTACATAAAGTAAAGCAAGGCAGGCACTGGCATACCAGCAGTAAAGAAGTGATGCGCCCACACAACTACCGCTAAAGCACCAATCGCCCATAGTGAATACACTTGCGCTTTATAGCCATACATAGGTTTACGTGAGAATGTTTGTAAGATTTGTGGAATGAAACCCCATACTGGCAATAACAAAATATACACTTCTGGGTGACCAAAGAACCAGAACAAGTGTTGGAACATAATCGGATCACCACCACCAGCAGCATCAAAGAAGTGGGTACCGAAGTGACGGTCTGTTAACAACATGGTGACTGCACCTGCCAATACAGGAATTGTGGCTACCAACAAGAAAGCAGTAATCAACCAGCCCCAAGCAAACATCGGCATTTTCATTAAGGTCATACCAGGCGCGCGCATGTTAAACAAGGTCACAATAATATTGATTGAACCCATCACTGAAGACACACCCAATAAATGGACAGCGAAAATCGCGAAGTCAACACCGATACCGCCTTGCACTGACAGTGGCGGATAGAATGTCCAACCCGTTGCAATCGCGCCATCACCGATACCAAACAAGGCCAGTGTGAACGGTAGCGTGAGCAGAATAGCTGAAGGTGGCAGTAACCAGAAACCCCAGTTATTCAAACGCGGCAAGGCCATATCTGGCGCACCAATTTGCAGTGGAATCATCCAGTTAGCAAACCCAGTAGCCGCTGGCATCAACGCCGCGAAAATCATAATCAGTGCATGCACACCGATTAGCTGGTTGTAAAAATCAGGATTCATTAACTGTAAACCTGGTTGGAACAACTCGGCACGAATGCCTAGCACCATCGCACCACCAACTAAAAACATTACCAAAGAAAAGGTCAAATACATCGTACCAATGTCTTTATGGTTAGTCGTGGTCAGCCAACGCATAATACCCGTTGGATGCTCTGCGTGCTCTTCATGATGCGCTACTGTAGTAGTACTCATTACCTTCTCCTAATCGCCTAATCAGAACTATTTAAAATTTAAACTTATTCGCGTGACGCTTTAACTTGCGCTGGCTGCACCACAGGGTCTACCGTTGCGTTATTGCCTAAAGCCAAACGTTCATAGGTAATTACCGCTGCAATCTCGGTATCGCTCAATAGCGCTTTCCAAGCAGGCATCACACCCTTACCATTCAATAAGCGATCCATATGACCGTCTTTTAAGTATTTGCCATCTGCGCCAAATACTGGGCCCAACGCTACAGCACTTCCGGTTAAGGCCGGGAAAGCAGGCGGCAAGCCAGCGCCAGACACTTGGTGACATACTGCACAGTTTTTCTCGTAGACTGTTTTGCCCGTGGCCATCAAGTCTTCTTTGGTCATTTCTTTGATTTCGCTAGCTGCCTTTTGTGCTTCTTGCTGTTGCGCTACCCAAATTTTGTATTCTTCCATCGGCACAGCGTTCACCACCACAGGCATGTAGCCGTGACCTTTACCGCAGAGCTCTTTACATTGACCACGGTAAGTACCTGCTTTGTCTACTTGCACCCAAGTTTCACGAATAAAACCTGGCACAGCTACGCGAGATGAACCGAATTGCGGCACCCACCAGTTGTGTAGCACATCTGAAGCGGTCATCAAAATACGCACTTTTTCGCCGACTGGTAATACCAAAGGATTATCCACTTCCAATAAGTAGTTTTCGCCTTTTTCTGCTTTATTGTGTAATTGATCGTCTGAAGTGGTTAGGTTGCTAACAAACTTTATACCTTTAGCATCACCGTCCAAATACTCATACTGCCAGCGCCATTGTGAACCCGTCACTTTAATCACCATAGAGGCTTTGTCGCGCGTGTCTTCCATCATGACCACACTGTGGTAAGCCGGGATACCCATGATGACAAAGTCAATCAGCAATAAGATAGCAAAGGGGATAAGCGTCCAGAAAATTTCAATCGAAGTAGAAGGCGCTTTGTCAGCCACCGCTTTAAAGCCTTTGCTTTTGCGATGTGCAAAAATGGAGTAAACCATGATCGCCAATACAGCCACGAAAATAATCATACTAATAATCATGAATTTGTTATGCACATGCAGCGTATCCAAAGCCATTGGCGTCACCGGCTCTGGGAAGTTCCAACTGTAATCCGCACTTGCATTGAGTGTAGCCAGCATTGCCGCCAAACCTATCCCAACTTTTTTAAACACTTGCATATCTCAATTGCTCCAAAATCAAATTTCGTTAATATTTTTTAATTTTCGCTTAAGCTCTTGCATCAAAGCATAGCGTTGCTCGTCATCAATAAAGTGCTGACCAAACTCAACCTCTTTACCGTGCGAGCTTATAAACAAACCATTTTTACCACTCAACGACTTTTTTACTACCACCTGTGTCCAGTAACGCTGAAACACTGTTGTAGTAGATTCCTGACGGCTGACCTTTTCAACCGTGACTGTATCGCCATCAATAGCAATACTTTCAAAATCAGTTGAATGGGCATGGATATAGTGGAAAGCAAAGGCAAAAGCGACTAACTCCAACCCTGCAAACGGCATCACTAACCAAGCGCCTGCTTTAGCAAACCCCACAGCTACAATGAACGCTAACAAGCCCAGTATCACCAGCAACTTGAGCGCACCCTCAGTAGACAAGGAGTGATTGGGCCGTGCAATAATTTTATAATCTAATACTGATAACATCGGCCGACCCTGTAATGAGGAAACCTTAAATTTGTAACATTTTTAATACGACTGTTACATAATGTTACAAGTTCGCAAAATTATCATATAAATTTTGCTTAATCAAGCGTTAATAGCCTTAACCTAAGGCATAACCCAGATAACGCCCAAGGTCTATCGTGTATTTGTATTATAGATTGGTGCCGGGAGCCGGAATCGAACCGGCACGTTGTTGCCAACGCTGGATTTTGAGTCCAGTGCGTCTACCAGTTCCGCCATCCCGGCATGAGGTATAATGTGCAACTTCATTATTATAACAAGCTATTCGCATTATGCGAACACAAGATTTCGATTTTTATTTACCTGATGCATTAATTGCACAATATCCAGCCAAAACACGCAGCGCTAGCCGACTATTGCGGCTAGACGGCGATAATGGTCACTTAAGCGATGCGCAGTTTGCACAGTTTGATGATTTTCATCAAGCGGGCGATGTGATTGTATTCAATGATACGCGCGTGATTAAGGCGCGCTTATTTGGCAAGAAGGCTAGTGGTGGTGCCGTAGAGTTAATGATAGAACGGGTGCTGGGCGACCACGAGGCATTGACGCAAATTAGGGCATCACGTGCGCCCAAGGTGGGTAGCAAGTTGTTTATTGCCGAGCAATTTGAAGTAGAAGTGATAGGCCGCAAAGCCGATTTATTTCATATTAAATTACGATGTCAGACGCCTGTTTATGCTTTATTGGAACAAGTGGGTCATTTGCCATTGCCGCCTTATATTACGCACGAGGCGGTTGCCGAAGACGAAACACGCTATCAAACCGTATTTGCCAAGCATGCTGGCGCAGTGGCAGCACCCACCGCTGGCTTACATTTTGATGACGCCATGTTGGACCGACTGCGCCAGCGTGGCGTAACGATTGCTTATATTACATTGCATGTAGGCGCGGGTACTTTTCAGCCTGTGAAAGCAGATAACATCCTAGAGCACACCATGCATAGCGAGGTTTACCATATTCCAGCAGAGACGGTGGCGGCAATACAACTGGCGCAGCAGCAAGGTAAAAAAGTCACGGCCGTTGGCACCACCGCTTTGCGTGCGTTAGAAAGTGCCGCAGTGTCTGGTCAGTTAACTGCTGGGCATAATGAAACCAATATCTTTATTACACCGGGCTTTCAATTTAAAGTGGTCGACCGCTTGCTGACAAACTTCCACTTACCCAAAAGTACGTTGCTTATGTTAGTGTCTGCGTTTGCCGGATTTGACCACGTCAAGCACGCGTATCAACATGCGGTCGCGCATGAGTATCGTTTTTTCAGCTATGGAGACGCCATGTTGATAGACCGCGCTAGTGGCGTTGGAACTTAAATCATGCGCTAGGCAACTAACTTAATCAATTAATTTATTCATGTATCTTAAAGGCAGGACATCACAATTGCTTACACAGACCAGATTTGCTCTATGCAGTGCACTATTCTTTTCAGCGCTGTCACTTAGTCCGGCCGCCTATGCCGAAGTACTAGCCGAGGCGCAGCTAGGGATTAAGATTCCTTTAGTTAAAAAACCTACAACACGCCCAATGACAGTGGCTTTTGTGCCGATATATAACCGCTACTATGTAGCCGATGGTGGCTTAGCGCCTATGGTGTCCGAATTTGAAGCGGCCACTTCAAAATCTGAAATACACGCCTACACCGACGCTGGTCAATATGTGAATTCCGCCAAACCAGGGTATGACAACCGCTCGATTTACTTTAACCCCAACACCAGCAAGCTGGAAACAGTGACGTATAACATCTCAAGTGACGTAGGCTTTTCACCCAATACCGGCATTTACTCCATAGACTTAAGCGAAACTGGCGAGGTCAAAGACACTTCGGGCGATATTATTCAATTCAACCCAGCCTTTGGTGATTCAGCCACTATGCCTAGCTACAATGCAGAAAAAAATCATTATTTTGCTAAACAAGAACGTAGTAATAAGGTGTTTATTGTTGACCCAAAAAATCGCGAAAAAGTAGGCGAAATTGCTTTAGATTTGGAAAAAGCCAACGCGTTACATAGCGATATTAGCGATCACTTTGTTGCCTATACTGGCGTCACTGGCAATGAATTAGTATTGCTGGATGTGGACCATAAAGCAGCACTAATATTTGATTTAAACGGAAAATTTGTGGCCAAAAGCGAGTTGCCCAAAACCATGAAACTACGCGCACAAAATCACTACAACGGCATAGGCTATGCCAATGATATGTTGTTTGTTTACCACGAAAATGAGGGTGAGTTTGGCACTTACTATGGCTTTAAAGTAGTTAAGTAATCAACAAAATTTAATCTAAATAATTGGTAAGTATGTTTGTATAAAAAAACCGCAATTAGTGCGGTTTTTTTATTGCGCTTGAGAGTTGATAAGTTACTAGCTAGTAACTTATCTAGCGGCTCATTAAAAGTTAGGTTGAGTTAAAACTTGGGGCTAGCAAAGTTACCTAGTATTAAACTAGGCTTAATATTAAGTTGTTTGAACTAATATTGGGTTACTTGAGTTGGATAATCCCAATGTTTACGCCATGCGCCCACTACCAAGTTAGGGTATTGCGGCTTACCAAGGCTGCCATTGTAACGGCCCAAAGCACGATAGTAATTGCCCCGCTCAATGTCTAAATAATGTCTTAATATGGTACAGCCATAACGCAAATTCAGCCGCATATCAAATAAATTATGGTCAGCATTGCCTATGCTTTTTACCCAAAACGGCATCACCTGCATATAACCACGCGCACCCACGCTAGACACCGCATACTTTTTAAACGCACTTTCCACTTGAATCAACCCCAGCACAATTTGTGGGTCTAGCCCAGCGCGCGTCGCTTCATAATGCACCGATCTTAAAAAGTCTTTTCTATATTTTTCATCCGGCATACGCTTTTGTAGACGCACCGACATCAGTTGCAGCCAAGCTTCGCCCTCGGCCGGATTATCAAATAATAATTGCGGCGCAGCCAAATCGCTGATGGATTTTTGCATGACCGCTTTGACACTATTCGACAACGGCTCTTCACGCTGACCACCAGCCAAGCAAGTGGCAGCCAAGCTACACAATAGGATGAAAAGAATGTGACGCATATAGAAATTAAGCTAACAATTCCTTTTGTATAAAATGCAAAGCGTCTGACAATGCGATAGTTTGCGCGTCAACCACTTTGCGCGATTTATATTCTACTTTGCTTTCTGCCAAGCCACGGTCACCCATCACAATACGATGCGGAATGCCCATTAAATCACTCTCAGCAAACATCACGCCCGGGCGCTCGTTTCTATCATCCAGCAACACATCAACGCCAGCTGTTTTGAGGTCATCATAAAGTTGCAACGCCGCTGTTTTCACTTGCTCACTTTTGTCCATGCCAATTGGACAAATGACTACCGCAAACGGTGCCATGCTCAATGGAAAAATAATGCCTTTTTCATCATGTCCTTGCTCAATCGCTGCGCCCACGATGCGCGAAACGCCGATACCATAACAGCCCATTTCCATTACTTGCGATTGGCCATGTTCATCCAAATAGGTGGCGTTCATGGCTTGCGAATACTTGGTGCGTAACTGAAAAATATGGCCAACCTCAATGCCGCGGCATAAACTTAAAGTGCCTTTGCCGTCTGGGCTCATATCACCTGCCACCACATTGCGAATATCGGCGACTAAGCTAGGCTCAGGTAAATCGCGAGCAAAATTCACGCCAGCTAAGTGCAACTTAGGCTTATTAGCGCCACAAATAAAGTCACTCATGACGGCAACCGCGCTGTCTGCAATGACTTGCACGTGTGCACCGACATTTACCGGGCCAATAAAACCTGGCGGGCAGTTTAAGTTTGCTCGGATTTCTTCCTCTGTCGCCAGCCTAAAATCGGCAAAGCCTGACAATTTGGTCAGTTTGACTTCATTCAGCATATGGTCGCCACGCAACAAAGCTAAGGTAAATTGAGTTTGGCCCTCAGTTTGCGCCATTAGCGCCACCGCTTTGACTGTGCGCGCTATACTCACACCCAATAACTTAGCCACATCTTCACACGCCGTTTGCTTAGGCGTATCCACTTCACGCATGGCTTCAATTGGTGCAGCACGTGTTGCGGTGGTGATCGCCTCGGCCAATTCCACATTGGCAGCGTAATCCGATTGCTCGCAATAGGCCAGCGCGTCTTCACCACTATCGGCCAATACGTGAAACTCTTGCGAGCCATCACCACCAATTGCGCCAGAATCGGCTTTCACTGCTCTAAACTTCAAGCCTAAGCGTGTAAACACATTGCTGTAGGCTTGGTGCATATTGTTATAGGTGTTTTGCAAACAGTCGTAGTTGGTATGAAATGAATACGCATCTTTCATCAAAAATTCACGGGCGCGCATCACACCAAAACGTGGGCGAATTTCATCACGGAATTTGGTTTGAATTTGATAAAAATTCAGCGGCAATTGCTTATAGCTATTGATTTCTTTACGTGCAATGTCGGTAATGACTTCTTCATGCGTAGGGCCAAAACAGAAATCGCGGGCGTGTCTATCTTGAATTTTGAGCATTTGTGGCCCAAAAACAGCCCAACGTCCGGTTTCTTCCCACAATTCTTTCGGTTGCACCGCAGGCATCAGCAACTCTAGCGCACCGGCTTTGTTCATTTCATCACGGACAATATGTTCCACTTTACGCAATACGCGCAAGCCTAAGGGCATCCAGTTATACAAACCACTGCCAAGTTTTTTAATTAGCCCAGCGCGCACCATCAGCTTATGGCTCATGAGTTCGGCATCGGCCGGGGCTTCTTTTTGGGTGGCGATAAAAAATTGTGAGGCGCGCATAAGGTCAATACTTTACTGAGTGGTCAATGGAGAATGCCGAATTTTATAGGGAAACTCGCATTAAGTCAGTAGCTTATTGGCTGTGCGCAGCTGGAAACTGCAGCAAACCTAGCGGACTTTACATATGCAATTGGATGTCAATGACGTATGGTAGCGTTAAGTGAACCAGAAAACCTACTGCGTACACTAGGTTGATTGAACGCTACATGACGATAGGTCGATTAGGCAGCTCGTTGCGACTAGTGCCAGTATTGGGGAAGTGCTGGCTTAAAGCGGCGCTGATTTCGGCAATGCCTTGGAGCACGCCCACTTCAAATTCGCCTTTTCTAAACAGAACTTCCATGTCGTGACAAATCTGTTCCCAGCCATCCGCGCCCACATGATGATGAATACCACGGTCTGCGACAATTTCCACATCACGGTCGGCTAATAATAAGTAAATCAACACGCCGTTGTTATGTTCGGTATCCCAAATATTCAAACGACCAAATAATTCCAAAGCGCGTTTTTGGGGGGATTTACCATTGAGTATTTCTAAAGGATGCAGGCCTGCTTCCACTACAAAGCGAATTTCACCAGCATGCGCACGTTCACTATTGGCAATCGCCTTTTCTATAGTACTTAAGCTTTTTGCAGAAAAATGACGGTTAACATGCCAAGGCGTGCTGCAAAGATGCTTAAAAAACCGCACAATAGGATGTCTTCTTTTCATGACTTACCAATCACCTGAAGCACCGCCGCCGCCAAAATCGCCACCGCCGCCGGTAAAAATATCACGTCCACCTCCGCCAAAGCCGCCCCCACCCAAGCCACCCGCCATTGGGCCCATGCCACCACCGCTGCCCATGACCAAGGTAAAAATAAAGCCGGCGATGGCCGCCAAAATGATGGCAATGAGCGTAGCGCCAAATATCCACGCCAATGCTGCAATTAAACCGCCACTGAGTGCGCTGCCAAAAAAGGTGCCGAACATGCTTTTGAGCACCATGCCGCCTACGATGGCCGCCACCATAATGATGGGCAGTAATTCAAACAAGCTTTTGCCGCCGTTTTCGGCCTTTGCAGGCGCCGGCAATTGCTCACCTTGTATCAAGCGCATGACTTGGTCGGTAGACGCATTCAGCCCGCCGTAAAAGTCACCCTGCTTAAAATAGGGTGCCATCACTTCGCTAATAATACGTTTAGCAGTTAAATCTGGAATCGCGCCTTCTAAGCCGTAACCTACTTCAATGCGCATTTTGCGGTCATTTTTGGCGATTAACATAATCACGCCATCATCTTGTTTATCGCGCCCGACCTGCCATGCTTCGGCCACGCGAATACTATATTGGGCAATGTCCTCAGGCGCAGTGGTTGGCACGATGAGCACGGCAATTTGGCTGCCTTTTTCACGTGAAAACGCACTTAACTTAGCCGCCAGCGCTTGTTGCTGCTCGGCTGTTAAGGTTTGCGTTAAATCGGTGACAGGTGAGGACAATGCTGGGATAGCTTGCAAAGCAGCCACTGCGTGTGACATGTTCAAAGCCATCACACACAGCAGCCACCAGGCGTTTTTAAGCTGGCGCTTACTGCTCAGAAAAAGCGCTGAAAAGCACAGCATCAAGTTAAATCGCTTAAGGTTTGTTACCAAAATCAACTTTTGGCGCGCTAGAAATGGCTTTTTCGTTTTCTACCGTAAAGCTAGGTTTAGGTTGATAACCTAGCGCCATCGCCGTTAAGTTGTTGGGGAAAGAGCGCACCGCAATATTGTATTCCTTCACAGTTTCGATGTAGCGGTTACGTGCCACCGCTACGCGATTTTCCGTACCTTCAAGCTGTGCTTGCAAATCTCTAAAGCCTTGGTCAGCTTTAAGATTAGGGTAGTTTTCGGCCACCGCCATCAAGCGAGATAACGCACCTGTCAATTGGCCTTGGGCTGCTTGAAAGCGCGCAAACGCTTCTGGGTCATTCAGTAATTCTGGCGTAATTTGCATGCTGCCCACTTTAGAGCGCGCATTGGCCACATCAGTCAGCACTTCTTGCTCGTGCGCGGCATACCCTTTGACGGTTTCCACCAAGTTAGGCACTAAATCGGCACGGCGTTGGTATTGGTTTAGCACTTCTGACCAACTGGCTTTGGACTCTTCGTCTAATGACTGAAATGTGTTGTAACCACAACCGGATAAGCTTAATACCAGCAATAATGGTAGTAATTTAAGTAATAGGTGACGCATGTTTAACTCCTCATAAGAATGATTATTCTTGTATATTAATGGGGGCGCCTGCTCTAAATTCAAGCGCGCCTTAGCCAGTTATCATCGCACACTCGCCGTTTTAAAACGGTCATGTAT
>DASWSZ010000123.1:0-23893 GCA_036402395.1 Methylophilus sp. | reverse complement strand
GCTTGTACGAGCTACTGATTTTAATCGCCATTGCCATGCTGATTACTTGGCTGTTTATTGCTGTGTTTGGTGCAGCCACCCATGGTGGTAAGCGCCTGATATTGCAGCTGGTCTTATGGCTTGGTATGGGGGGCTACTTTGTCAGTTGCTGGGTCAAAAGTGGTCAAACGCTAGCTTTGCAAGCGTGGAAGTTGCGCATTGTTAACGCCGATGAGTCGGCGTTAACGCTGAAGCAAGCCTGCGCACGTTACCTGTTGGCTACGCTGTTCATGGGCATGTTTGGCGTGAGTGTGTGGTGGGCCTTGCTTAACAAACAGCGTTTATTTCTGCATGATAAGCTATCGAACACCAAGTGTATCAGTATCCTACAGCTTAAGTGAGTACTCGCTAACGCCGTTCTACCCAAGCAATCATGAGCAAACCAGCCGCTAAAAAGATTAAAGTGGGGCTGATGGCGCTCACTACCGGTGACCAATCATTAAGTACGCCTAAGTTAGCAAATACGCGGTTCATGATTTGATAGACCACGCCTAACAAAATACCAATAAAAATCTTTGTGCTGGTGCCGCCAGCGCGCTGCTGCACAAAGCCAAACGGTAAGGCTAGAATCACCATGACGATACATGCCAGTGGATAAGTCATCTTAGCCCACAACGCCACTTCGTAACGGGTAGTTTTTTGGTTATTTCTACTTAAATGCTGGATAAATGAATATAGATTCCAGGCCGACATTTTGTCTGGCAACACCAATAGCACATTCAAAATCTCAGGCCGTATCAATGATTTCCAGTTGGCAGTTTGATAAAACGCCGTGGTGACCGTGTTGTTTTCAATGTTTTTTTGGTAGTTAAACTGCGTTTGCGTCACTTGCGCTAAATTCCATTTGTCATCCACATAATTGCCCTGTTTGGCATTGCTAATACTGCGCAATCTAAATTGCTGGTCAAATTCGTAAATATGAATATTCATTAGCGTGGCGTCCGGCAATACCGTTTCCACATTGACAAAGCTTTTGCCGTCTTTAATCCACAAGCCAGATTGAAAGTCTTGTGCCACCACTGAATCGGTGGCCTTAATGCGCATGCGTTGCGCCATTTTTTCGCTAAAGGGTGTAATCAGTTCACCCACCAAAAAAGTAATCAGCGTAAATAGCAAGCCAATCTTAATCAGCGAGAAGCCGATTTGCGCTAGCGAAAGTCCACTGACGCGCATCACCACCAACTCAGAGTTGCTGCCCAGTGTGCCCAAGCTATACATCATGCCCAGCAACACCGCCACTGGCACCACTTCATAAATATGGCCGGGAATACTCAGCATCACAAATATCAACATGTTGTTGATACCGTAATTGCCTTTGCCTAAGCTATCAAGCTCTTGAATTAAATCGAAAAAAGAAAACATGGCGAGCAAACCCAGCATAATCATCAAAATATTGATGCTGGTTTCCTGCCAAAAATAGCGGTTAAAGATACGCATATTCTTACGATTTCACCGCAACTTGGCGCTTAAATAATTGCGGTAGTAAAGGCAGTAAGTGGTTTCTGCGGTAGAACATGTAAACAGTTAGCAGTAAAAAGAACGCATGCACCGGCCACAAGCCTATCCATGCCGAAATTCTGTCTTGCGTCACCCAAGCCTGAAAAATACTCAACATATTGTTGTAAATAATAAAAATAAACAGGGCAAACATCATATTCAGTGATCTGCCAGCGCGCGGGTCAACAAAGCTAAGCGGGATGGCGAGCAGCACCAATATAATGGCAGAAATGGGGATGGCCAAGCGCCACTGCATTTCGGCTTTGTCTGCCGCGCTATTGTCGGTAAGTAAGGATTGTGTAGACTTTTCTTGTGCGGTGCTGGGTTCAGGTGAGGCTTCTTTGGTTTCTATCCTAATAGCGTATTGCTCAAACTCGGTGGTCGACACTTCAGCGCTATTCGGTTTGCCTTCATAACGGCGGCCTTGTTCTAACACCAAAAAGTTGTCGCCATTTTTTTCTTTCACACGTTTGCCGCTGCTGGCGACAATGACGCCGGTTTTTTGGTGCTGCACCGATTGAACAAAGACGTTTTTGACTTCGTAGCCCAGTTTGTCAAAGCTTTCAACAAAATAGACGCGGTCTCCGGCGTTTGATTCTTTAAACACGCCAGGGCTGACCGAGGACAGTTCATCGCGGTTTTTCAGTTGTACGCGATACTCTTCTGCTATTTGCGTGGCCCAAGGCATCACAAACAAGCTGAGCAGCGTGATGACGATGATGACAGGCACGGCAAAGTTTAAAATCGGTCGTATCCATTGCTTTAAACCCAAGCCAGCACTGAACCATATCACCATTTCTGAATCTTTATGCCAGCGGGTCAGCGTGAGCAAGACGGCCAAAAAGATGGCCAGCGACAGTATCATCGGCAAAAATTTCACCATGTTAAAGCCCAACAGCGTGCCTATGGCGTCATTGGGAATAAAGCCTTTGGCGACTGAGCGCACTAAGTATCCTGCGCGTTGCGCAATCACGATGCCGAGCAGAATCAAAAACATGGCCGCTGCGGTGTTCATCAGTTCGAGTGATAATGTTTTTTTGAATATTTTCAATGTGAACGCTGCGCTTTGCGTTAAAGTCAAAACGCTAGATAATTAAGGCTACGCATTTAACAAAAAGTTAAACACAAACCAAGTTAAGGACAAATATGGAATTTAGCATAAAAAACGGTAATCCAGAAAAACAACGTGCGGATTGTGTCATCGTGGGTGTGTTTGAGGGCCGAAAATTAAGCGACAGCGCCCAGCGCTTAGATGATGCAGCTGAGCGCGCATTGAACCAAGTGCTGAAATCAGGCGATATGGAAGGTAAATTGGCGTCTACGCTGGTGCTGCATCATGTCGCTAATATTGCATCGCCGCGCGTCATGCTGGTGGGCTTGGGTAAAGCCGCAGAGTTTAATGAGCGCCATTTAAAACAATGTACACGGGCTGCCATCAAAGCCTTACCTAAGGGTGTAAGTCATGTGGCTATCTTTTTAACGGAAGTTGCGATAAAAAAATCTAGCATTAGTAGCAAAGTCGCGCAGGTGGTGGAAACCGTGTTAGAGGCAATTTATCAAGTGAATGCACTCAAGCAGAAAAAAGCCGAGCCAGTGGCCTTGAAAAAAGTCACCATTGAGGTAGACAAAGCCCAAGTAGACGAAGCTGAGCAAGCCGTCATCACAGGAACGGCCATTGCCAAAGGCGTCACGTTGGCTAAGGATTTGGGCAACTTGCCACCCAATATTTGTACGCCGACTTATTTGGGCGAAGAAGCAGTGCGCTTGGCTAAAGAATATGGCTTTAAAGTAGAGGTGCTAGATAAAGGCCAGATTGAACAATTGGGCATGGGCTCATTTTTAAGCGTAGCGCAAGGCAGTTTAGAGCCGCCAAAATTGATTGTGTTGCAGCATTTAAAAGGCAAAAAAAGTCAGAAGCCAGTGGTGTTAGTCGGCAAAGGCATCACCTTTGATACTGGCGGTATTTCACTCAAGCCGGGTGCGGACATGGATGAAATGAAATATGACATGTGCGGTGCGGCTAGCGTGCTGGGCACGTTTAAAGCCATTGGTGAGATGCAGCTAGACTTGAATGTAGTTGGCATTATTCCTACCTGTGACAATATGCCAAGTGGCAACGCGCTAAAACCGGGTGATGTGGTGACCAGCATGTCTGGCATGACCATAGAAGTACTGAATACCGATGCCGAAGGCCGTTTGATTTTGTGTGATGCGCTGACGTATGCTGAGCGTTTTGAGCCAAGTGCGGTGGTGGATATTGCCACATTGACCGGCGCTTGTGTGGTTGCCTTGGGCCATCATGCCAGTGGTTTATTTAGCAATGATGAGCGTTTAGCGCAAGCCTTATTGACAGCCGGTGAGCAAGCGCACGACCGTGCTTGGCGTATGCCGTTGTGGGAAGATTATCAACCGCAGCTGGATAGCAATTTTGCCGATATCGCCAATATTGGTGGCCGCGCGGGTGGTAGCATTACCGCTGCTTGCTTCTTATCGCGCTTTGCCAAAAAGTATGATTGGGCACATCTGGACATCGCTGGGACTGCGTGGAAATCAGGCAAAGAAAAAGGCGGTACTGGCCGCCCAGTGCCATTGCTGACGACCTTTTTAATGCAGCGTGCTAAGTAAGCATCATCGAAAAAAGGAAATGGCCGCATGACCAGTGTAGATTTTTATTTTAATGTAGCAGACAAGTCTATGCTGGTGGCGCAGTTGTTGCACAAGGCGCTGCAACAACATCGGCAAGCCACCGTGTTTTTGGCAGATGAAGCTGTTGCTACACGCTTAAGTGACTACTTATGGCAGGCGCAACCCAGCAGCTTTATTGCGCATGTATGTGCAGGCGATGCCTTAGCGCCTCACACCCCTGTGGTATTGGATTGGCAGGCCAAAAGCATATTTCAAGATGATATTTTGCTTAATCTGCAAACGGCACAACCCAGTTTTTTTAGCCGCTTTAAACGCTTAATTGAAGTGGTGGGCTTAGATGAAGCAGACAAGGCAGAAGCGCGTAAGCGTTATGCCTTTTACCGTGATCGCGGCTACACCATTCAATCGGTAGATTTGTCTAAGCCACAATGAGTAAATCTAAGCTTATTAAAGCAAAAGCGGTTAGTGCAAAATAGTAGATACTGTGTAAAACGCTTTATAATTTAATCAACCTTGCATACGGAAACTCAACAGTGGCTATTTCAGAAATCCCCGTATTAACCGAAGTTTATCAAGCCAGCCCGGCTAAATCGCAAGTCAATCAGGTGCAAGTCAGCGCTGAACTCATCGCCAGCATTATCGCGCAGGTGAGGCCTATGGTGGCGGCAGAGGTAATCTCTGAATTACGCCCAGCGCTAGAAGCCGAGATTACCGATACGCTCACCGCAAAGCTGACGGCCGACATTACCGAGCAAGTGTCGGCGCAGGTGCATGGTGCATTGTTGAGCAGTGCCGAAAAAACCATCGATGTTACACTCAAGTTAATCCAAGAAAAATTTGAGCAGGACATGCTACAAAAGCACGCAACCTTGGTAGCGAGTGCGGAGCAAACTCTGGAGGAATCGATGGCGAAACTGCGTCAGGAAGCCGCTACGCAATTTCACGCCGACACTACAAATCAAGCGGAAGGATTACAAGCGACGCTGCTGACGCAATTCAGTCAGCAGGCGGCCGAACAGGTGGATGCAGTCGCAACCGCTTTTCAACAATCGCTAGCCGCACAGGTAGACAGCCGCCAAAGCCATTATGCTGAAACAATGGACGCGCAACAGCAACAGTTTGCTGCGCAGATAGAGCATGAACGCGCAGACGCACAAACACAACTGACTGAGCAAATCAAAACCTTGTTGAATACGCAGGCCGAGGAATTTGCGCAGAGCATGATGGACACCAAGCATCAGATTAAACTACAGCTCAGTGAGCATTTAAATAACCAAATGTATGAGTTTTTGAATAATGTATTGGCGGAGCAAAAGCAATCCTCACTCGTTGAGCTTAATGAATTGTATCAGGCGCAGATGACGCAAACCCGTGCTGGCTTTGTCGAGAACATAGAAGCGTTGTCGCGTGAGTCGGTACACGCACTTTCGGCGGAATCGCAGCGTTTAATTGAGGCTGCGCAGCAGCGATTGCAATCATCACAGGCCACACAAGTGAGTGAAGCCGCAAGCTTAATGCAAAGCCAACTAGACCGCACTTTGGCAGAAATGGTGGAGCAGGCCAGACTAGCGTTTAAGCAGGCTGTGGAAACAGATAGGCCAGAACTTGAAAGTGAATTAATGACCTATGTGCAACAATTATTGGCCACAGAGCTTGCCACTTTGGAAAACAACATGGCAGACAAGCTACGAACACAGTTACTAGAATCGCTTAGCGCGGTAAAGTTAGTGTTGCCGCAGGCATAGCTAGACGGCTGCAAATAGAGGCTGTGCTTGCGTATTGCTTACTCAAGTATGGAATATTAAGGCGCAATCAGTTGTTGGTATTGCGCCGCAGATAACAGTTTTTCAGCTTGGCTAGCGTCGCTGGCGGTAAACTTAAAGATCCAGTGTTGATAAGGTTTATCGTTCAGGCTTTCTGGCGCGTTTACCACCTCTTCATTGATGGCCGTTACCACACCGTCTAACGGCGCATGCAAATCAGAGCCTGTCTTGACTGACTCTACCAAGCCACAAGGTTTGCCAGCGCTTAATACATCGCCCACTTTAGGCGGGTCGACAAATACCACGTCACCCAATAAGTCTTGTGCATAGTCGCTGATGCCTGCAATCCAAGCACCCGCCTCATCTTGGCGCGTCCACATATGCTCATTAGAATATAATACGTTTTCGGGGAATTTCATTGCGTTTTACCAGTCTAGTAGAAGCCATGAGTTTGCCACAAACCACGCATCTTATATAGTGAGTGATGACCAGTTGCATATATGCTAAAAAGATTTATTAGTTAATATTTATTTTACAAACATTTCCTAAATGATTGACATTAAATAAGTTTTGATTAAAAATGAATGTCAGTTCACTCGCGCTCCTTAAGGACGATAATGAAATATTTTTTCAAAAAATTCACTGTGTTTTATATCATGGTTGGCCTAGTGTTGACGCCATTTGAAGGATTGGCGGCGACGAAAAAACATCGTAAAGCGCCCTCAGTCTCTACCATTAAACATGGTTATACGGCTAAATCTAAAAAGTCTAGCTATAAGCGTGTGCAATACAAGCGTGTGACCATCCGCAAGCCACACCAATTACGCGAAACTTCACCATTGATTGCGGCAGACCGTTACGATGGCTCTAGCCCGTTAACGTTGGCCTCCACCAAGGCACTGATTGTGAATCAAAATACCAACGAGATTATTTACGCTAAAAATACCAATGCGCCTGCGCCTATCGCGTCAGTGACTAAATTGATGACAGCAATGGTAGTGCTTGAATCTGGTGTCGATATGCAAGAAGTGGTGACCGTGACTAACGATGACGTTGATTACTTAAAAGGCACCTCTTCAAGATTGCCACTGGGTACACGTTTAACGCGTAACGATATGCTGCATTTGGCACTGATTGCCTCAGAAAATCGCGCGGCTTCTGTATTGGCTACCACTTTTCCTGGTGGCAAAGCAAAATTTGTGCAACTGATGAATCAAAAAGCCCAAAGCTTAGGCATGACCAACAGCTACTTTGTGGATTCAACTGGTCTGAATAGCAACAATGTCTCGACCGCAGAAGATTTGGTTAAAATGGTTAACGCTGCGCACCATGTGAAAGAGATCCATAATATTTCTACCATGGCCTCACATGAAGTGTATTTGGCTAACCGTCATGCGCCTACTTTATTTAGAAACACCAATATTTTGGTCAGAAATGGTGGTGACTGGAATATTGGCTTATCCAAAACTGGTTTTATCAATGAGGCGGGTCGCTGTTTAGTCATGCAAGCCAATTTAGCAGGTGAGCCAGTGATTATGGTGTTGCTAGACTCTAACGGTAAATACTCTAGAATTGGTGACGCTAACCGCATTAAAAAATGGGTGGAGCATCACAACCAAGTGACAGCCTCGCAACAAGCGGAGCTTGATACGATGGTCGATAAAATGGTGGTTGAAGAGCTGGATGACTCTGTTTCAGTGGGGCAGGTTTACTAGCTTGAAAGAGGCCAGATTGCAAAATATTAGGCTATAGAATCTGAGGCTATCAAATAAAAAACGGCATTTTAAATGCCGTTTTTTATTGCCTACTTAAAGTTAATAGTTGAAACTTGCTATCTGAAATTCACTTTTAGCCGCTTACTTCAAAGCAGTGCAAATGACATTAGTGCGATTCCCAACTACCCTAATCCCAATTATCGATGTTGACTGCCTATTGAGTACTCAGCACCAGTGGACAGCATTCCATGCTTGCCGGCAGTACCTTGCCTTACTCTGCCGCAGCTACTTTCCTGGACACTGCTTTCTTAACTACTGTTTTCTTGGCAGCCGGCTTTTTAGCGGCTGCTTTTTTAGCTGGGGCTTTTTTGGCGGCAACTGGTTTCTCGGCCACCACTTTTTTGTCAGTCGCTTGTTTACTTGCCGCAGGTTTAGCGCTGGCTTTTTTAGCCGGAGATTTCTTACTTGGGCTGGCTTCTTCTTTAGCGGCTTTTTCTGCCAATAAACCTAAGGCTTCATCCATCGTTAATTCTTCAGGCGCCATGCTTTTAGGCAAGGTGGCACGAATTTTTGCATGTTGTACATAGGGGCCATAGCGCCCTGCATACACTTCGACTCGGCCTTCACCACTAGGGTGCGCACCTAAATCCGCAATCGGCGCGGGGCCTGTGTTGGCAGCAGCTAGTAAAGTCACCGCGCCAGTTAAATCAATACTAAACACGCTGTCAGACTTTGGAATCGACTTAAACTTGCCATCGTGATTGACATACGGGCCAAAGCGGCCAATGTTGGCGACGATTTTTTTACCTGTTTCTGGGTGTAGACCCAAATCACGCGGCAAAGACAGTAGCATATTAGCAATGTCGATATTGACATTGGCAATCGGCACTTCTTTAGGAATACTGACCCGTTTAGGCTTTTTCTTTTCACCCTCAACCGCCACGCCCACTTGTAAATACGGGCCGTATGGGCCATTCATTAAGTAAATTTCTTTACCAGATTCGGCATCGATGCCGATGGTGACCGGATCAGCGCCAGCTTGCGCCGTACCGTTCATACTGCGTTTGTAATCGCATTTGGGTTCAGCGTTGTAGCCAGTACAGCCAATAAACGTGCCGTAACGGCTCAGTTGTTTTTGCAGCTGTTTGCCGCATTTTGGGCATTGCTCATCTATCAGCTCATTACCGGGTCTATCCACATCGGCTTTGCTGGTGATTTGTTGGTGAAAGCCTTGCCAAAATTTATCCATGACTGGAATCCAGTCACGGTTACCTTCAGCAATTTCATCCAGCTCATTTTCCAGCTTGGCGGTAAAATCGTAATCCACATATTGCGTAAAGTGCTCAGCCAAAAACTTAGCCACTACGCGGCCTACATCGGTCGGCGTAAAGCGCTTTTTATCCAGCAACACATACTCACGGTCTTGCAAGGTACTGATAATGCTGGCATAAGTAGACGGGCGGCCAATGCCGTATTCTTCTAATGCTTTCACCAAGCTGGCTTCTGAGTAGCGCGGTGGTGGCTCGGTAAAATGTTGGTCGCCGTAGATTTTGTCTACGTTCAGCACTTCGCCAGTTTCCAGATGCGGCAGTTTGGCTTCATCTTCTTCTTCGGTGTCGTCAGTGCCTTCCATATACACCGCAATAAAGCCTGGGAACACCAAGGTTTGACCCGAGGCGCGGAATAACGTGGCTTCGCTACCGACTGCTAAATCGACACTCACCGCATCATACTTGGCTTGCGTCATTTGGCAGGCCAACGTGCGCTTCCAAATCATTTCGTAGAGCTTAAATTGCTCGTCATTTAGGTATTGACGTACGCTGGCAGGGGTGCGGAAAATGTCGGTTGGGCGGATGGCCTCATGTGCTTCTTGCGCGTTTTTGGCCTTGGTTTTGTACATGATGGGCGATTTTGGGCAGTAATCCGCGTCAAAATTCTTTTTCACATATTCGCGAATTTGCATCACTGCTTCGGCTGCCAAGCTAAAGGAGTCGGTACGCATATAAGTAATCAAACCGACCGTGCCGCTGCCTACATCAATGCCTTCATACAACTGTTGTGCTACGCGCATGGCGCGGCTGGTGGTAAAACCTAATTTACGCACCGCTTCTTGTTGCAGCGTAGAAGTCGTAAACGGCGCAGCAGGGCTACGGCTACGTTGTTTTTTCTCGACACGGCTAACTGTGGTTTTACCTGCAGATGCAATCAGTAGTTTGCCGACGATATCGGCTTGTTGGTCTTGCGTCACCACGCTGAATTGCTCGATTTTTTCGCCATTGAGTTGTATCAGTTTGGCATTAAAGCGGTGCGCATGTTTCAGCGCATCTAAATGGATAGACCAATACTCACGGCTGGTAAACGCTTCAATTTCCAGCTCGCGCTCTACAATTAAGCGTAAGGCTGGACTTTGCACACGGCCAGCTGACAAGCCGCGGCGTATTTTTTTCCACAATAAAGGCGATAAGTTAAAGCCAACTAAATAATCGAGCGCGCGTCTGGCTTGCTGCGCATTGACCAAGTTCATGGCAATGTCACGCGGATTTTCTATGGCGTGAATGACAGCCGATTGCGTGATTTCGTTAAACTCAACGCGTTTAAGTAGCTTGTTTTTGAGTAATTTTTTATCGGCTAAAATTTCGGCAATGTGCCAAGAAATGGCTTCACCTTCACGGTCCGGGTCGGTTGCTAGATAAATGCTGTCAGCCGCTTTCACCGCTTTGGCAATGGCATCCACATGTTTGCTGTTGCGCTCGATGATGTCGTACTTCATTGCAAACTGATTGTCAGGATCCACCGCCCCATTTTTTGGAATGAGGTCGCGCACATGGCCGTAAGAAGCCAGCACCTCAAAATCGCTGCCAAGATATTTCTTGAGCGTTTTTGCTTTCGAGGGAGATTCGACAATCAACAGTTTTGACATTTAAACCTAGGGAGAACACAAGTAGCGTAGATAATAGCAAGCTAATAGCTCGCTAGACAATAAGACCTTGCATAAAGTGCTTATTTTTAAGGCGTTTCCGCTTTTTTGCGGATAAATGCGATGCGATTGCCCTCAGTATTGACTATATTCAGTGCCGCCCCTTCGTGGGCGATGTCGTCAACTTTAATATGGTCAAACATGGGGTCTTCGTCTTCCACCTTGGCTTGGCTTAGGTTTTTAAAGTCATACAAATCAAAATCGGCCAAATGAGATGGCTCTATATTGCCAATGGCTCTAAAGATATTGTTAATACGCCCCGGCTGCTCGCGCTCCCATAGATTCAACATGTCTTTGACTTTTTGCCGTTGTAGATTTTCCTGACTGCCACATAAATCGCAAGGAATAATCGGGAATTCCATTTGGCGGGCATAGCTGGCGATGTCTTTTTCGGCGCAATAGGCCAGCGGGCGAATGACGATATTTTGCTTGTCGTTGGTGGCTAATTTGGGAGGCATGGCCTTCATTTTGGCGCCAAAAAACATATTCAAAAATAACGTTTCTACTATGTCATCGCGGTGATGGCCCAAGGCAATTTTGTTGGCGCCGAGTTGTTTAGCGGTGGTGTAGATAATGCCGCGGCGTAAACGTGAGCACAAACTGCAAGTGGTTTTGCCTTCTGGGATTTTCTCTTTGACAATGGAATAAGTGTCGGCTTCGACAATTCGGTAGTCTATGCCCAGTTTTTCAAAGTAAGCAGGCAGTATATCTGCTGGAAAACCGGGCTGCTTTTGATCCAAATTCATGGCGATTAGTTTAAAGTTAATCGGCGCACGCTCCTGCAACGCCAACAAAATCATCAACATGGCATGGCTGTCTTTGCCGCCGCTCATGCATACCAGCACGGTGTCACCGTCTTCTATCATGTTGTAATCGCCAATGGCTTTGCCGGTGGCGCTAATTAAGCTGTTACGCAACTTAATGAAATTATTGGAATGGTTGTCTGGTAAATGGTTAATCATGGCTGTTGCTCAATGCTAAGTTGCTGCATTATAACTGCAGGCCAGTAATAATTGGGTTTAGGCACTTGACAATTTATCTACGTTGATTGGATGAATGCTGTATCAAGTTGCTGAATTATTGAGGCTATTTATAATTAACGATGATTTACTTCGGATTTTTAGTGGCCGAGTGTTTAATGCTTAATTAGATTGCGCGGTAATGGGGATACACGTTAGCAATATTGTCATTAATTTGTAGTCACTAGTAGACCATGTGACGATATTTAAGAATAACAATAGCATGTTGACTTGGAAACCTTACTTTAGCATTGGCGTGTTGGCAGCGCTTTGCATCCCAGTGGCCGCTCACTTCGGTGTACGCGAAATCTTGTGCTTTTTGGTGTTTTTCTATGGCCTTGCAGGTATGTACTATGGGCTAAGATTGAATAAGCCAGAAGCGCCAAGCCCATGGCAATATTTACTGTTGGGGCTTGCCTTGCAGTTTACTGGGGCGCTTATTCAAGCCAATAATGACGCCAGCGGTACGTTTGGTGCTGGCTTATCGCCCGCTGATGGCTTGTTATTTTTCGGTCATGTTGGCATGGTGGTAGCGTTATGGCAATTTGCCAGCAAGCAGCATAGAGAGTTTCCTTAACACGGCTTTTTTCAAGGTTGGATTTTGGCCACTAGCCTAATCCTTATCGGCTGGCAGTTTTTGTTTCTGCTGACTATCGTGCAATATGGCTTTTCGCTACAGTTACCCCAAACGTTCAGAATGCTGTATCCCACGCTGGCTTATATCGAAGTGGGCATGTTGCTGTGGATATGGATTAGCAGCGAAGCCCAGCGCTCCAAAGCCTTCATCTTTCTTGCGGTCGCGGTGGTATTTTTTGCAGCGGGCGAGACTTATTTTCATGGCACCAGCCATAGTTTGGAAGTGCCCAACGATATGAATCTCATCCTGTGGTTGCTGGCCTATGTGCATTACGGTGCGGCAGTCTTGCATCCTGAGATGAAACAATTAGGCCGGCCTAGGCTAAGTGAAGAAACTAGCCATGTGCACCATGTGCTCACCTTGTTATTGCCCTTGGTGTTGCTGTTGCCGGTCACCTTGCTGGTCATTTACTTTAAGGCCTTACATCCCGCCACCATCGGTATTCTGCTGGGGTTCTTTTTGGTGATCGTGTTGAGTTGGTATCAACTTAGCGTCTCTATGCAACATATTATTCATGTTAAGCAACTACTTGAAGTGCAAAACAGAACCGATTTTCTCACTGGCGTGCCCAATCGTAACCATATTGAACATGTGGTAGGTTCTAGCATTTATCCGCTGACTAAGCGTCATGGCTACGACTACAATGCGCTGCTTTTGATTGATAATGATGGCTTTAAATCGATTAATAACCGCTTTGGTTTTAACTTGGGCGATTTTATATTGAAAGCGGTGGCGACGCGACTTTACGTCGAAAGTACGAAAAACCGCCATCACTTTGCCCGTGTCGACGGTGATGAGTTTACCTTGCTGATGTTAAATGTAGATAATCGGCAGGCGGTGGAAGCTCAAGCTTGGCAAATCCATGTGTTATTGGCAGAGCCGATTAATGTTAATGGCATTAGCTTAAAAGTCAGTTGCAGCATAGGTATCTCTATCAATCTTGCATTAGAAAAAGCCAGCTTTACCACCATGCTGAAAGAAAGCGAGCGCGCTTTAGTCTGGGCTAAGGAAAATCAATCGCAAGTAGAAGTGTATGACTATCATAAAGATAGCGTGGAGAATAGCAGTTGGGTGTTGGCAGACTTTCGTAATGCCATTGCCACACATCAATTGCTGGTGTATTACCAACCAAAACTGCATGTGAGTAGCAATAAGGTGATGGGGCTTGAGGCGCTGGTGCGCTGGCATCATCCAGAGCGCGGCATGCTGACGCCTGATAAATTTCTGGCGCAAATTGAGGCTACCGACCTCATTCACAGCATGTTTACCTTGGTACTCCATGACATTACCAAACAGTGGTATGTGTGGTCTAAGGAAGGCCTCAGGTTGGCTATTGCGCTGAATGTGACGGCACGCGATTTGATGCATTACGATTTAGTGAACGAAATCAGGCACGCACTGGCGCAAAATCAAATGCCGGCCAGTTATCTGGAAATTGAAATTACCGAGTCTGGTGCGATTTCAGATACTGGCCGTGTCAAAAAAGTATTGGCCGATTTAATGGCCTTGGGCATTAAAATCAGCATGGATGACTATGGTACCGGCTATAGCTCATTGCTGTATTTGCAGCAATTGTCGGTGCATTACCTCAAGATAGACCAGCAATTTATTCGTGTCATGCTCAACGATGAATCTAGCGCCGCCATTGTGCACTCCACCATGGCATTGGCAAATACCTTGAAAATACAAGTGATTGCTGAAGGTGTGGACGATGTGCGCGTATTGCAGCAACTGAAATATTTAGGCTGTTATGGCGCGCAAGGCTTTTTGTTTTCAGAGGCGGTGGCGGCGGAACATGTGCCGGCGGTCATTAGCATGATTGAGTCTAAATCGTTCTTGGTGCAAGCGCCTGTCTATTAATCAAGGCGCTGCAGCTGCACAATCAAGTTAACTATATTAAGACTAGTCTATAAATTTAAACTGCGACCACCATCCACCGCCAACACATGGCCGGTGATAAAAGGCGCATCGTAGGTTAAAAACTTCACCGCTTTGGCAATATCCGTCGGGTCACCGATGCGTTTAAGCAAGGTCTGCGAAATCACGCGCTGGCGGTAGACTTCATCAAACTGCGGGTTATTCTCCGGCCATTGCACTGGCCCCGGGGCGACTGCGTTCACCCGCACTTCTGGGCTCAGCTCGTGCGCGAGTGATTTGGTCAATGTGACCAGCCCAGCTTTGGCCACGCTGTAAATAATGTAGCCTTTTTTCGGCCGCTCTACATGCATATCGGTAATATTCACGATGCTGCCGCCATGCTTACGCAATTCAGTCGCCGCCGCTTGCGCCAGCAACATCGGTGCTTTCAGATTACTGCCCATTAAGTCATGCCAGTTGTCTTCATTAATTTGGCTGAGTTCGGTGGCGTAATAAGTCGATGCGTTATTAATGAGCACATCCAAGCGGCCAAAATGCTTGACTGTTTCATGTATCAAGCTGGCGGGGATAGCATTGTTGAGTAAATCCCCTTGAATAATCGCCACGCTATTGGCACGCTGTAAATTCAGTTCGGCCTGTAAGGCACGTGCTTCTTTAACGCTGCTTTTATAGTGGATCATCAACTGCGCGCCGCTAGCATGCAGCTCGCGGCAAATCGCTGCGCCCACGCGCTTGGCACCACCGGTAATTAACACCACTTTAGCAGGCAAATTAGCACTCACACATCACTCATTTCTTAATAGCACACATTATAATAGGGAATGGCCTCACTACCTATTCCCACTTTGCCTGTTCCAACGGCACAAGCACTTGCACATAGTGCCGCACTTACTTCACATATTCAGCAAAAGATAATTGGAAATAAAGGCTGGACAGATTTTGCCAGTTTTATGCAGATGGCGCTGTATACGCCGCACCTTGGATATTACAGCGGCGGCGCGCAAAAGTTCGGCATAGGCGGAGATTTTGTGACTGCACCCGAGATTTCACCACTATTTGCCAAGACTTTAGCGCGGCAGGTTTGCCAAGTGCTGATAGAAACGCAGGGCGGAGGAGCACAAAGTGACGTACTGGAATTGGGCGCAGGCACTGGCAAATTAGCGGTCGATTTGTTACTGGAATTAGGCCAGCTCAATCAGTTACCAACCCATTACTATATTTTAGAAGTGAGTGATTACTTACGCCAAGTGCAACGTGAAAATTTACAAAAACGGTTGTCTGCTGATTTATTTGACCGCGTGATTTGGTTAGATACCTTGCCTACAGAATTTGTCGGCATCATGATTGGCAATGAAGTGTTAGATGCCATTCCGGTACATTTGCTCTATCGCCAGCATGACACTTGGTTTGAGCGCGGCGTTACGTTTAATGACGGCTTAGTTAATAATGGCCATGTTAATAACGGTTTTGTCTGGCAAGATCAGCCTTTGCAATCGTTAGCATTGCAACAATATGTCCAAGCTTGGGCAGTGCCCAATGATTATTTAACCGAAGTCTGTCCTGCTGCCATAGGCTTAATCAATAGCCTGTCCGCTTGTTTACAGCGCGGCGTCATTTTAATGCTGGATTATGGCTTTGGAGCGGCGGAGTATTACCACCCACAACGCAATCAAGGCACGCTGATGTGCCATTACCAACATTATGCACACAGCGACCCGTTGATTAACGTCGGTTTGCAAGACGTGACTGCCCACGTGAACTTTAGCGCAATCGCAGATGCAGGCGTGGCGCAGGGTTTAAGCTTGTTAGGCTATTGCAATCAAGCGCACTTTTTAATCAATGCTGGCTTATTAGACATCATGCAACAAGTCTCGCCGCATGATATAGCCGCCTATGCACCACTGGCCGCAGCGGCACAAAAGCTGTTATCGCCAGCAGAAATGGGTGAGTTATTTAAAGTGATTGCGTTTGGTAAGGGCATCCAATCTGATTTAATTGGTTTTGTGCAAGGCGATAAACGCCACACGCTCTAGTATAATGCGCGCTATGAATGACGATACCACACCAAACGCACCTTCTACTCAGCCCACTGAGGACGCCACTACGCACCGCAGAATACGCAGCTTTGTGTTGCGGCAAGGCCGCTTAACCAAAGGCCAAGAGCGCGCATTAGCCACAGTTTGGCCGCAATTTGGTGTTGATTACGTAGAACAAGCATTAGACTTAAACGCGCTATTTGGTCGCGATACTTCTAAAAAAATACTGGAAATTGGTTTTGGTATGGGCGAAAGTACTGCCAAAATTGCGCAGACTTTACCCGACTGTGATTTTCTGGCGGTGGAAGTACACACGCCGGGTGTCGGTAGCCTGCTTAAGCTAATTGAAGAGCAAGCGCTTACTAACATACGCATCGTGCAGCATGATGCGGTAGAAGTATTACAAAAAATGGTGGCCGACCACAGTTTGGATGGTGTACATATTTTCTTTCCCGATCCTTGGCATAAAAAACGCCACCACAAGCGCCGTTTAATTCAAGCTGAGTTTATCCAATTGCTGAGTACTAAATTAAAAGTGGGCGCGTATATTCACGTCGCCACCGATTGGCAGGAATACGCAGAATGGGTGTTGGAAGTATTAAAGGGCGAAGCAACATTGAAAAACACCGCGCAAGACTATGCAGAAAAACCGAGCTACCGTCCGCTGACTAAATTTGAAAATCGCGGGATTAAGCTAGGCCACGGTGTCTGGGATTTGGTGTTTACCCGCATTTAAGTCCTTGCAATGGGAGTCGCGTAGTTAGATGGCGCTCTAAATCCCCATGCGCTCATTAATTTTATAGTTGCATATTCCTATTGCTGAGCTACCTGCCCCTTGTGCTATATTTTGCTCGCTCTCTTCGAGGTAAGTACACAAGTCTTATTGGCTGTTATTTTCCCCAAACAACCAGCTACCAATCACTTTTTCGGCTTCTTCCACACCTTGTTTTTTAAGGCTAGAAAACAACTGTATGCTGCAATTGCCCCAAGTGTCATTCAGTTCTTTGCGCACTTTGTTTAAGGTCAGCACCGCTTCGCTGCGCGAAAGTTTGTCCGATTTAGTCAATAACACATGCACAGGTTTGCCACTAGGACTAAACCAATCCAGCATTTGGCGGTCTAGCGGTGTAAGTGGATGGCGGCTATCCATGACCAGCACCAAGCCACCCAAACTTGTACGCTCGCCTAAGTAGCGCGAAAGCACAGATTGCCAATGATTGCGCATAGATTCCGGCACTTTGGCGTAGCCATAACCCGGTAAATCGACCAAATGCCTGTCGTTGCCGAGCGTGAAAAAGTTAATCAATTGGGTGCGGCCAGGTTGTTTACTGACGTAAGCCAAGCGGTTGTGATTGGCTAAGGTATTGAGTGCGCTGGATTTTCCGGCATTAGAACGGCCTGCAAATGCGACTTCTATGCCACTGGCTGGCGGCAAATCGCGCAAGTGGTGTGCCGAGATAAAATAGCTGGCATTTTGGAATATGGGCATGACGGTGATGGTTTTGAATTTAAGGGCAAATGCTATCACGAACATGGGTTTTTTGATAAAATATCTGATTAATTAAACGGTTAGGAAAGCATTGGTATGTCAAGAAAATTAGGAATCGCATTAGGCTTGTTACTCACTTTTGCAATATCAAACGCATTGGCTGCAGAAACGACTGCTGAAGAAGTAGCGCCAACCGCGGCTGCGCCAGCCAATGCTGCTATTAGCCCAACCGAACAGATGGTCCAAACCGTGTGCGCTGCTTGCCATGCGCCGGATGGCAATAGTGTGATTTCGTTAAACCCAAAGTTGTCGGGTCAGCATCCAGAGTATTTACTCAAGCAATTAACTAACTTTAAAGAAGGTACCCGCGCCAATGCGGTGATGAGTGGCATGGTGGCTAATTTAAGCCCAGACGACATGAAAAACTTGGCGCAATATTTCTCCACACAAACCATTACATTGGCAAAAGCCAAAGCTAATGGCAAAGGCTCGTTAGGCGAAAAAATTTACCGTGGTGGTATTGCCGCCACCAACGTACCAGCGTGTGCCTCTTGTCATGGTGCCAATGGTGCTGGTTTGCCTAAGCAGTTTCCTCGCTTAGCCAGCCAACATGCCGATTACACTTATCAACAACTGAAAACTTTCCGTACCGGTGAGCGCGCCAATGCGCCGATGATGACTGCGATTGCTGTGAAAATGACCGATGCAGAAATGCAAGCAGTGTCTGACTACATGCAAGGCTTACGTTAAGCATTTCACAGGGCAGCGCCGCTGCTCTGATTTCCACATTGCATGGCCTAATCTTTGGTTGATTAACTTTTGTTAGGTTTTGCAGTCATATGCCTGATGTTATTTTAAAGCGATTATCTTGAAACCTGCCCATACCACTTCCCAACGGTTCTACGAGTTACTCAGCTCTATGCGTTTTGCCGTAAGCATGCTGACCGTGTTGGCGATTGCTTCTATTATTGGTACGGTGCTGAAACAAAATGAGCCGTATCAAAATTACATTATTAAGTTTGGCCAGTTTTGGTTTGAGATGTTTGAAAAGCTGGGATTGTATGATGTTTACCATGCGTCTTGGTTTTTGCTGATTTTATTGTTTTTGGTGATTTCCACCAGTCTATGTATTTACCGCAACTCCCCGCTAATGATTAAAGAGTGGCGCACGTTTAAAGAGCACGCCACAGAAAAATCATTGCGCGCCTTTAGTCATCAGGCTAGTTATCAAGCGGCTACCAGCCAAGCCGAATCGCAACAAAAGCTAAGTGCTTACCTCACCGATCAAGGCTATCGCTATAAAGTGGCTGCTCAACAAAATGGCGATGTCATTATTGCGGCTAAAGCTGGCACACATCAGCGTTTGGGCTATATTCTCACGCATACAGCGATTGTGATTATTTGTTTTGGTGGTTTGTTGGATGGCAACTTACCCTTAAAACTGCAAGAGTTGTTGGGCAATAAAAAAGTCGAGGTCATGGACATTCCGGAAAGCCAAGTGCCGGCCATTAGTCGTTTGGATGCTAGCAATGGTTCGTATCGTGCCAACATGACCTTGCCAGAAGGCACCAGCAGCCAAGTGGCGTTTGTGCGCGTGCGTGATGGCTACTTGGTGCAAGAGCTGCCATTTAGAGTGGCCCTCAAAGACTTTCGCATTGAGCATTACGCCACTGGTCAGCCTAAGTCGTTCGAGAGCGATATTGTGATTTCCGACCCGGAAGTCGATAAGCCGATTGAAAAAACCATCAGCGTCAATCATCCATTGGTCTACAAAGGCATTGCCATTTACCAGTCTGATTTCCAAGACGGCGGCTCTAAGCTGAGTTTTAATATTTGGAATTTAGCCGCGCCGCACATTTCTGCGCAAGCAATAGAGGGTGAAGTGGCAAGAAAAGGCTTGTTGGGTGAAGGCGATAGCCAGTTATCAGTGGAGTTTAATGAGTTCCGTAAATTCAACATCATCAATTTATCGGCCGATGGCAAAGGTAAGCCGCAAAACGTAGGGCCTAACACTACCTATAAATTGCGCGATAACACCGGTCAGGCGCGTGAATACGTTACCTATATGCAGCCATTGCAATTAGATGGTCAGCATTATTTTGTCTCCGGCATGCGCGAAACGGTGCAAGAAGAGTTTAAATATTTGCGCATTCCGGTGGATGAAGATTTCTCAATTAATGGTTTTATGCAGTTGCGTCGGACTATGATGGACAGCACGCAGCACGCTGAAATTGCCAAGCGCTTAGCAAAAAAATCCACCAGCAAAGACCCAGTGTTACAAGCGCAGTTTGAAGACAGTGTGCGCCGTATCCTCAAAACGTTTGCTGAGGGTGGCTATCGTCAATTATCCCAAGTCATCGAGCAAGCCGTACCTGAGGCCGAGCGCCAAAAGGTTGCGGATACTTACTTTAAATTACTGAATACTGTGGCGCTGGAAGCCTATAACTTAAGCCAAGAGCAGCTGAAAAAACCGCCGCTTGCCATGACTAGTCAAAGTTTGTTGTTCTTGCAGGATTCATTGACTGCCATGAATGATTTGTTTTTTTATGGCACGCCGTATTATTTTCAGCTAGACAATTTTGTGCACAAAGAAGCCAGCGGCTTGCAATTGACCAAGTCGCCCGGCCAAAAATGGGTATACTTGGGCTCGGCCTTATTGGTGCTGGGTATTTTTGCGATGTTTTATATCCGTGAACGTCGGGCTTGGATTTTACTCAAAGCTAACAATCACGACGTTGTTTTGGCGATGTCATCCAATCGCAAAAACATGGATTTTGACCAAGAATTTGCACGCACCCAACAACAAGTCAGCCAATTGCTGTCCTAATGCGTTGCTAAAGGAACCCTATGAATACTCAAACCTACAACTTTAAACCCAAACCACTGCTGCAAACCTTGCGCGTGCAAGATTGGCTATACGCCATGCTATTAGCAGCTGGTGCCATTTATGCCTATCGCCAATATGCGTCCTACATGGATATTTACGAAGTGAGCTTTTTATTTGGTGCTGCTGGCGTATTTAGCTATTTAGGTTGGCGCTGGAAAGGCTTGGCTAAACTGGTGGTGGGTGTGGGTGTTATCAGCCTATTGGCCATTAATTTGTATCATGGCGACCAAGCGCGCGCCACGCAAACATTCTTCTTAAAGTATTTGGTGTCCAGTCAATCCGCCGTCATGTGGATGAATGTGCTGTTTATTTTAGCCATGTGCACCTACTGGTTTGCCCTGTATAAACGCAGCGAGTTTAGCGGCCGTGTGGCATCAGCCCTCACTTGGTCTGCTGTGTTATTTGGCTTTGTTGGATTAATGGTGCGTTGGTACGAGTCCTATTTAATCGCGCCTGATGTTGGACATATCCCGATTAGTAACCTATACGAAGTGTTTATCTTATTTTGTTTGATTACTGCTTTATTGTATTTGCATTATGAGAACAAATTTAATACCAAGCAATTGGGTGGCTTTGTATTGTTGGTCATCAATGCAGCTGTAGCTTTTATTTTGTGGTATCGGTTTGACCGCGGTGCGGACGCGATTCAACCATTGGTGCCAGCATTACAAAGTTATTGGATGAAAATCCATGTGCCGGCTAACTTTATTGGCTATGGTGCATTTGCGCTAGCCGCCATGGTAGCAAGTGCTTACTTACTTGCAAAAAAAGGTATTTTGGCTAGCCGTTTACCTAGCTTAGATGTGCTGGATGATGTGATGTACAAATCCATCGCTGTCGGTTTTGCCTTTTTTACCATCGCCACCATATTAGGCGCCATGTGGGCAGCCGAAGCTTGGGGTGGCTATTGGAGCTGGGATCCGAAAGAAACATGGGCGCTGATTGTGTGGCTTAACTATGCCGCTTGGTTGCATTTACGCATGGTCAAAGGCTTGCGCGGGCCAGTACTGGCTTGGTGGGCGCTCGTTGGCTTGCTGGTCACCACTTTTGCCTTCTTGGGTGTGAATATGTTCTTAAGCGGGCTACATTCTTACGGCACGTTGTAATTGTAAGCAACACATCTTCATTAGCAAGTAAGCATTCAATATCGCGGCGCGTCAAAGCTATGACTCGCCGCGATTTCATATGTATTAGCGCATTCATCCGATCATCCGTCATTCCCGCGTAGGCGGGAATCCAGTCAAGCTGATGTTTAAGCATAATTGTTTATTGTGATACTGCTATTATTAATGCTGTCTGGATGCCAGCCCCTAGTAAAAAATTCGAGGCCAAGCGCTGCGCTAGTATCACGAATAAGAGAAATGCGTCATCACGTTGGATAGATTCACTTATCAACACACATTAATATGCTTACTGATTAATTGCTTATTGATATTAATTCGGCAAAGTTTCTTCCGGCGCTAAATTCACAGTAAATTGCACTTCACCATGTTGGTTGCGCGTCAGCGCTAGCGTATAGCCAGCTTGTGTAGCGTCTTGTGCGGCGTGGTACAGCCCCACGCCCAAGCCATTCTGTGAGCTAATATGTTTTCTAAATAACTCGCTTTCAATATTAGCCGGCATGGACATGCCAGTATCGGTCACTTCAATACGACACGATTGAGCGTCTTCAATAATCTCTACTTTAATCAGAGTGTTAGGCTCATACTTGGTTTTTTCCAGCGCATTACTGAGCAAGTTATCTAAAATACTGTCCAGCACTTCAGCATTAATGTCTTGCTTGGGCAAATGGCTCGCTACAAACTCTACTTGTGGCTGGGTATAACGTAGGCGCAAGTTTTTCCACCAAGCCGAGATTTTCTCTAAACGTTTTTTCTCTTCGCTTGGCGCTTTTAGTTTATCTAAAGTAGCTGCAATGCGTTGGTTTAACACCGGCAGTTGTTTTCTAATCAGCTTTAGTAATGATTCAGTATCCGCATCATCCGTCTGTTGCGCAGCAGTCACCAACGTGCCGACTGATTGCAAAATGTTCTTAATGTCATGCGTCAAACGTGAGCCGGTTTCATAAAACGCTTGCATATAAGTATTTTGCCGCAAGGTTTCTTCCCGGCGCTTGGCCTCGTAAAACTCACCCATAATTTGTGTGAGCAGTTTTACGTGTACATACAAGGCAGGCGACATTTGCCAGCGCGTATGCAGCGTCATATAAAAGTCCTTAAAGCTAAAATCGGTAGAGTAATTGGTGTGATGACCGAGCTTGCCACGCGTTTGATCGGCCAGCCAAGAAATGCCTGACACCCATTCCAGCTTCATCATTTCGTTCATCGCCGCTTGGGTAAAACCGTTGGGCGTGGTTTCGTGCTCAGCCAGCGTGGCAATATTTTTTACCCACTGTTCAAACGGCATGCCTATGCTGAGTAAATAGCGCGACATCAGTAGTTCTATGCCAGAAAATTTGGTGCTGGGTCGCCATAAGTAGCTCAGGCCAAACAAAATAATCGCCAAGCCAGAAATGGTATAAAACATCACTTGGATATAATTGACTTGCTGCAAAGTACCAATGGCATAGCTGCCCAGAATAATAATCACCGCCAGCATAAACAGCATCAGTGTGTAGAAAAAGTCGACCACTGGCGTATCTTCGGTTGGTCCTAACTTGTTATGGATAAACAAAATAGATAGCGGAAGGAACGGCATAAAATAGAAAATCACAAACTCGGCTGCCATTAAGTCATCCGAGGCATTGAGTAATTTAGGCACCACCCACAGCAGCAACATGGCCAGTAAATAACTGGCGGCTAAGATATGAATCATGCGATTTTTTTTGGAGTCACCCGAGAAAATCCGGCCACCCAGTAAGCCAAATAGCACAGCCAACCAAAGGGCTGTTAACCACCAATTGAAATATAAGAAACCAAATAAACCCATCAAGCTGAGGACTGCAACGGCAATGAGCGATAGCTTTTGGCTACCGCGCCAGACTGGCTGCCAGATAAGGAAAATACCAAACGATAAAAAGTAAAACATTTGGCGGTAAGCATCATTTTTATCAAAAAAGATTAAGAATGCATGCAAGGACAACAACATCAGCGCCATTACGCGGTGCGAGTTATTGATTAATACTCTATTTAAACTAAATGGCTTCCAAAAGTTACGCATGCATACTTACCCTAGCTGTGAGGTGTTGTAATAGCTTGATTGTAGCAAAAGTGTCATCTGCCCAACATTTGTGATGAAAAATCAACAGCTGATTGACGAAATTTACATAAATTTAACGAAAGCCGCATAAATAATCGCGCTAAATCTAGCT
>DASWSZ010000122.1:0-11893 GCA_036402395.1 Methylophilus sp. | reverse complement strand
TAGCGGCCATGGGTCAGTGGATATGCGTAAAGCCATTACCGTGTCTTGCGATACGTTTTTTTACGGCTTGGCGATGGAATTAGGCATAGACCGCTTGGCCAGCTTTGTGAGCCATTTTGGCTTTGGCCGTATTACTGGCTTAGACATTAAGGGTGAGGTGTCTGGCTTAATGCCGACACCAGAATGGAAAAAAAGACGCTTTAAGCAGCCGTGGTATATGGGTGAAACCGTGATTGTTGGCATTGGTCAAGGCTACACGCTGGTCACGCCGATGCAGTTAGCGCATGCCACCGCCACACTGGCTAATCGCGGCAACGCCATGCGACCACATATCGTCAATAGCATTATCAACCCTAAAACCAAAGTCGCCACCCAGTTGCCCAATGTGGTGATGGACAAAGTCAAACTCAGCGAACAAAACTTGGATATTGTGAAATTGGGTATGGTGGATGTGACCTTGCCAGGTGGTACCGCGGCATCGGTTGGCGCCAACGCAGGCTATAGCATTGCCGCCAAAACCGGCACTGCGCAAGTGATTGGCATTAAGCAAAACGAAAAATACAATGAAAGCAGTATTAACGAGCGGCATCGCGATCACGCCTTGTTTATTGCATACGCGCCCGCTGATGATCCTAAAATTGCCATCGCCGTGATTGTAGAAAATGGCGGCCACGGTGGCTCTGCTGCTGGCCCAATTGCGCGCAAAGTGATGGATTATTATTTATTAGGCAAAATGCCAGAGACCGCTGCGGTCAAGGCTGACAGCACAGCAGTAAACGCACAACAGCCACCTGCCGCCGAATTGGAACTACACCATGATTAGCAAATTAATTGCTGGTTTTTTTAAACACATCGATTCCGTGTTGCTGGCCTGTATTTTATTCACGCTGATGATTAGTTTATTGGTGCTGCATAGCGCATCAGGGCAAAACTGGGGCAGAGTCAATGCTCAGCTCATTAATATCGCGGTGGCCATGGCAGCCATGTGGATAGTATCTAATATCCAACCACAAAATATTGAGCGGATTGCCGTACCAGCCTATTTATTTGGTGTGCTATTGCTGGTGGGCGTGGCCTTATTTGGCGATATTAGCCACGGTGCTAGACGCTGGCTCAATCTTGGCATAACCAAAATCCAGCCATCGGAGCTAATGAAGCTGGCCTTACCAGTGATGTTGGCTTGGTATTTTTCTAAACGTGAGGCCAATTTGAGAGTGGTCGATTTTATTGTCGCTGCCGTCCTGCTGTTAATTCCGGTGGTGCTGATTATGAAGCAGCCCGATTTAGGCACCGCCATGCTAGTCACCGCCTCTGGCTTTTACATTCTGTTTTTAGCCGGCTTAAGTTGGAAGTTTTTAGTCGGCGGCATTGTCACACTAGGTGCACTCAGCCCTATTTTCTGGTCATTACTGCATGATTACCAGCGTCGCAGGATTGAAATTTTGATAGATCCGACGCAAGATCCACTCGGCTCGGGCTACCATATTATTCAATCCACCATTGCCATTGGTTCTGGTGGCATGACCGGCAAAGGCTGGCTCAACGGTACACAAACGCAACTCGACTTTTTACCTGAGCGCACCACCGATTTTATTTTTGCCGTGTTTGGCGAAGAGTTTGGCCTGATCGGCAATATTTTGCTGCTGATGTTGTTTGCCATTATTGTGGTACGTGGCTTTGTCATTGCATCACAAGCCAAAAGCACTTTTTCACGCTTACTGGCTGGCAGTATCGCCATGACCTTTTTTACCTACTGTTTTGTCAATATGGGCATGGTCAGCGGCATTCTGCCAGTGGTTGGCGTGCCCTTGCCGCTGATTAGCTACGGCGGCACTTCGCTGCTCACCTTAGGCTTAGGTTTTGGCCTGTTGATGAGCATACAAACCCATAAAAAACTGGTGGCATCCGGTTAAATTGAAAGCCCATTATGACCATGATTAAACACCTTACACTAGCGCTAGTGGCCTCACTCATGGTGGCCTGTAGTAGCACACCTACACAACCCACCCCGGCCAGTAGCCAAGTACCCAATACGCCCGCTAGCAGTCCTAGCGCCACGCAACAACCCAGTGCTAACGCAGACCCAGCAGCGCAAACCGCTAGCAAACCGGGTGGCTATTATTTAGATGACGGCCCTGAGGCCAATCCGCCCACCAATCTGGATGAGATTCCTGACGCTGAGCCGAAAAAAGAACCGCTTAATACCTTTACCAATAAGCCTTACGTGGCGCTTGGTGAAACCTATGTACCGATGACCTCGTACAAGCCGTTTAGCCAAAGCGGCATTGCCTCGTGGTATGGCAAACGTTTTCATGGCAGAAAAACGGCCAGCGGTGAAGCCTACAATATGTACGCCATGACCGCCGCGCATCCTACGCTGCCATTGCCCAGCTATGTCAAAGTCACTAACCCGAGCAATAACCGCTCTGTCATCGTCAGAATTAATGATAGGGGCCCGTTCAAACACTCGCGCATTATTGATTTATCGTATGCCGCGGCACATAAACTGAGAATTATTGAGCGCGGCAGTGCGCCGGTCAGCATAGAAGCAGTAGACGTAGAGGCATATAGCGCACAAACTAAAGCCAGCAAACTACAAATGAGTAGTAGCTTGACCAGTACAGAACAGCAGTCAGCCCAAACACCACTGCAAACTGTGCAAAAAGCGGTGACGCAGTTTTTTGTACAAGCAGGCGCTTATAAGTTAGAAAGTAACGCCGCTGCATTACAACAAAAAATACAAAAGCTAGGCATTGCCAATAGTCGTGATATTCAGCACGTGTATAATAATCAACTTTATCGAATAAAACTTGGCCCTTACGCTACACAAAGTAAGGCACAACAAGTGGCTGCAGAAATTCGTAAAAAACTCAGTATTTCTGCTGTCATTCGAACGCAATAACAACCCCATACAACAACGATTAATCACATGCATACACTTATACAACGTAGTCTTTTCACTCTGGCATTATTATGGGCCAACCTCAGTTTGGCCGAAGTCACGCCACCGCCTAACTTGGCCGTCAATGCCTATATTTTAAGTGACTTTAGCAGCGGTGCCATACTGGCTAACTACAAAGCCAGCGAGCGTGTAGAACCCGCTTCATTAACCAAAATAATGACTGCTTACTTGGTGTTTGATGCCTTGCAACAACGTCATTTAAAGCTAGATCAGCGCCCACCCATCAGTGAAAAAGCTTGGAAGGCGGAAGGCTCACGCATGTTTATTGAGCCGAACAACCCAGCCACGGTGGATGAATTACTGCATGGCTTAATTATTCAATCAGGTAATGATGCAGCCATCACCTTAGCAGAGAGTGTGGCCGGGACTGAGGAGCAGTTTGCTGCCTTAATGAATAAAAGAGCGCTTAAGCTAGGCATGAAAAATACCCATTTTATGAATGCCACGGGCTTGCCAGATCCACAGCATTACACCACGGCTTACGATTTAGCCATCTTGGCCAGTGCCTTAATTCGTGATTTTCCTTTGGAATACAAAAACTTATACTCCAGCAAAGAGTATACCTATAACAAAATTACCCAACCTAACCGCAACAGATTGCTATGGTTAGACGCCAATGTAGACGGTATGAAAACAGGCCATACCGAGGCAGCAGGTTACTGTTTGATTTCTTCGTCCAAACGTAGCGATACGCGTTTAATTGCGGTGGTATTGGGTGCCGTATCAGAAACCTCACGCGCGGTAGAAAGCCAAAAGTTACTTAATTATGGCTTCCAATTTTTTGAAACCACCGTGGTCTACCGCAAAGGCCAGCCGATTAATGCCATGCGCGTCTGGAAAGGCGCAGACAAAGCGGTGAATGCAACTGTGGCCAATGATGTGGTGTTCTCTTTACCCAAAGGCGATTATGCGCGTGTCAAAGCCAGCATGACCAGCCAGCAGCCATTAATCGCGCCGATTAAAGCACAACAAGTGGTGGGTAAAATCACCTTTAGTTTAGACGGCAAAGTGATTGCCACGCACAATTTAGTGGCGGCAAAAGCAGTTGAGAGCGGTGGCTTTTTTAGCCGGATGTTAGACAGTGTTAAATTAATGCTGCAATAAATCATGGCAGACGCGCCCACCTCCAATCAAGAATTGCAGACTCAAGACACGCTGATTGAGTTTCCGTGTAATTTCCCCATCAAAGTGATGGGGGAAACGCATGTGGATTTTAGCAGCGAGATTACCCAGACCATACAAACGCTGGTACCAGCGTTTGGCGCGCACTTGATAGAAATGCGTGGCAGTGCTGGTGGCAAATACATCAGCCTCACTTGCACCGTATATGTCACCTCCAAACCGCAGTTGGATGAAATCTATCGCGCCTTAACCGCGCACCCTATGGTCAAAGTCGTGCTTTAGCCAGTCATGCCTACCGCGCCATGAATACACTGAGTGACGTGCCAGCGCTGCCTGCCATCACCATGCACAACTTTCTGAATGTGCACAATTTAGGCGTCACCGATTACCAATCTACGCTGAGCGCCATGCAAGCGTTTACCGCCAACCGCAATGCCACCACGCCTGATGAACTGTGGCTTACCGAACATGAGGCGGTGTACACGCTGGGCTTAAATCGCAAACAAGTACGCTTGCCAAGCAACCATATTCCAGTCGTAATGGTCGACCGTGGCGGTAAAATCACGTATCACGGCCGCGGCCAAGTGGTGATTTATTGCTTGATTGATTTAGCGCGTCGCCAGTTAAACGTTCGCCAGTTGGTGAGCATATTAGAAGCTAGCCTGATAGCGTTATTAGCCAGCCACCATATAACGGCCTATGCCAAAGCCGATGCACCGGGTGTGTATGTCAATGAACAAAAAATTGCCTCGTTAGGCTTACGCTTAAAAAACCAGTGTTGCTATCATGGCTTAAGCCTGAATGTGGACATGGACTTGACGCCTTTTTTAGCGATAGACCCATGTGGTTACGCTGGCTTAAGCATGACGCAAACCAAAGACTTAGGCATTGCCCTCACGCCAGAAGTCATCGGCCAGCAGTTATTGAATCAATTAATAGAAAAGCTAGAAGCATGTCCGACCTGATTAAACCCAAAAAAATAGCTGGCGTTAAAGAGATAGACGCAGCCAAAACTGCGCGCATCCCCATTAAAATAGTGCCGCAACCCTTGCTGCGTAAGCCGGAATGGATACGCATGAAAGTGCCTGATTCGGCGCGCTTTCAAGAGATTAAACGCGTATTGCGTGAGAATAACTTGCACACCGTGTGCGAGGAAGCCAGCTGCCCCAATATTGGTGAATGCTTTAGTGGCGGTACTGCTACGTTTATGGTTTTGGGTGATATTTGCACCCGCCGCTGCCCATTTTGCGATGTGGCGCATGGCAAGCCCTTACCGCCCGATGTCAACGAGCCTGAAAACTTGGCACGTACTATTGCGCAAATGCGCTTGAATTATGTGGTGATTACTTCGGTAGACCGCGATGACTTGCCTGACGGCGGCGCGCAACATTTTGTCGATTGCATCCTAGCCGTGCGCGCCCACTCGCCGAACATTAAAATTGAAATTTTAGTGCCAGATTTCCGTGGCCGTTTAGATATAGCCATGCAGATTTTGCGCAAAGCACCGCCTGATGTGATGAATCACAACTTAGAGACCGTGCCTAGACTCTACAAACAAGCGCGGCCGGGTTCAGATTATCAAAACTCATTAAACTTACTCAAAGCGTTTCATGCGCTGTACCCTAACGTGCCGACTAAATCTGGACTCATGCTGGGCTTGGGCGAGACCGATGATGAAATTATTGCCGTCATGCAAGATTTACGTGCGCACAATGTTAGCATGCTTACTTTAGGCCAGTATCTGCAACCCAGCGTGCATCATTTACCGGTGTTACGCTACGTGGAACCCGCCACCTTTGACGCGCTAAAACTAAAAGCTGACGCCATGGGCTTTAATAATGCTGCTAGTGGCCCCATGGTAAGAAGTAGTTATCATGCTGACTTACAAGCGCATCAATTGGTGTGATGTTGCAGCTTAGCCCTTTTAACAGCCACTTTTAAACAGAACAACTACCGCAAGGGAAATGTTCGCAAGGTAAGTTTTCATAAGGTAAATTTTATGGTTCCACATTTAACCACTGCACTCAATGGCCAATTACTCACCTTAGAAAAGCGCATGCTAGACGCCATGCCGCAGATTGAGCATTGGTTTCGTAGCCAGTGGCTAGACTACGCCGCGCCGTTTTATGCCAGCGTAGATTTGCGCAATGCCGGTTTTAAATTAGCGCCGGTCGACACCAATTTGTTTCCCGGTGGCTTTAACAATCTCAATCCAGATTTTTTAAGCTTAAGCGTACAAGCGGCGCAAGTGGCGGTGGAGAAAGTCTGTCCAGAAGCAAGACGCTTATTGATTATTCCGGAGAATCATACGCGCAACAGTTACTATTTGCGCAACGTAGTGGAACTCAGCCATATCATGAGGGCGGCCGGTTTAGATGTGCGCATAGGCAGCATTTCGCCGGAGATCACGGAAATTACTGAGCTAGAAACGCAAGATGGCCACAGCTTAGTGTTAGAACCTGTGGTGCGCATAGGCAACCGTATAACGCTACAAAAGGCGGAACTCGACGGTATAACCTATGAAGCCTTTGACAGTTGTGCAGTATTACTCAATAACGATTTATCCGGCGGCATTCCAGCCATTTTAGAAAATTTAGAGCAAAATCTGATACCGCCACTGCATGCGGGTTGGGCGACGCGACGTAAATCGCAACACTTTGCTGCCTACAATAAAGTAGTGGCCGAGTTTGCCAAGTTGCTCGACATTGATGAGTGGTTAATTAACCCATACTTTGAAACCTGTGGCGAGATTGACTTTCAGGCGCGTACTGGCGAAGACTGTTTGGCGCTGAAAGTAGAGCAACTGCTAGAAAAAATCAAACTTAAATATGCACAATATGGGATTACACAAACACCGTTTGTCATCGTCAAAGCCGATGCCGGCACCTACGGTATGGGCATTATGACAGTGAAGTCACCCGACGATGTGCGTGAGCTTAACCGCAAAACGCGCAATAAAATGTCGGTGGTGAAAGAAGGCCTGCAAGTGTCCGAGGTGATTATTCAGGAGGGCGTGTATACCTTTGAGAATATCAACGAAGCCGTGGCTGAGCCAGTGGTGTATATGATGGACCACTTTGTCATTGGTGGCTTTTACCGCGTGCACACCAGCCGTGCCATGGATGAAAATCTCAACGCCCCCGGCATGCATTTTGTGCCACTAGCGTTTGAAAAACCTTGCACCTTGCCCGATTGCGCTGGCGCGCCCGATGCACCCCCCAACCGCTTTTATGCTTATGGCGTAGTAGCACGCTTGGCCTTGCTGGCGGCGGCGATGGAATTGCAAGATAACGACCCTTTAAATCAAACCGCCTAAGCCACTATGCAACTGCTGTTTATACTTGACCCTTTAACTAGCTTAAAAAGCTATAAAGACACTAGCATTGCCATCATGCGCGAGGCGGCAGCGCGTGGGCACACTTTATATGTCTGTGAACAACATGACATCTTGCTGCGCCACGCCACCGTGCATATGCAGGTGCAGGCATTTAAATTTAGTGAAGGCGCTAGCTGGTACGCACTAGGTGAACAGCAAGAAGTGTTGCCGAGCATGTTTAATGCTATTTTGATGCGTAAAGATCCACCATTTGACAATGAGTATTTGTATAGCACCTATTTACTTGAGCTGGCAGCTCAGCAAGGCGCGGTGGTACTCAACAACCCCAGCACCGTGCGCAGTTGGAATGAAAAATTGTCTGTCGCCAAGTTTCCGCAATTTGCACCGCCATTTTTGGTGACTAGCCGCTATGATTTAATCCGTGCATTTTTGGCCGAACATGGCGACATAGTGGTGAAACCTTTGGACGGTATGGGCGGCAGTGGTATTTTCCGCTTAACTGAACAAGACCCTAATATAGGTGCGATTTTAGAAACCAGCACGCGCTTAGAACAACAAACAGTGATGGCGCAACGCTATTTACCCGCCATTCTAAAAGGCGACAAACGCATTATCGTCATCAACGGTCAGCCGCTGCCTTATGCCTTGGCGCGCATCCCCAAAGCCGGTGAAACCCGCGGCAACTTAGCAGCTGGCGGTACGGGCGTGGCACAGCCACTGACGTCAAGAGATTTAGAAATTGCCACCACTGTCGGCAAAACGCTACAAGCAGAAGGGCTGTTTTTAGTCGGCCTAGATGTGATAGGTGAGCACTTGACCGAGATTAACGTCACCAGCCCAACGGGCATGGTAGAGATTGCTGCACAAACTATTTGTAAGCCTGCACAAATTTTGATGGAAACGCTGGAAACTCTCTATTAAACTAGCGGCATGTGTTTATCCTTACGCCACGTTGCCAGCCTGCTTGCCTGCCTCTTGTTATTGAGCTGTAAGCCGGTTCCAGAAAGCTACAACACACAAAGTTACGTATTTGGCACCTTAATCGATATCTCGGTGTATGGGGAAACCGAAATGGCGGCGCAAGACATCGCCAGCGATATTTTGCGCGATTTTCAATCCTTGCATAACCGCTTGCACGCATGGAAACCTAGTGATTTAAGCGCGATTAATCGCAATATTGCGCAAGGCAATAGTGTGCTGATAGATACCGATATCGCCCAGATGATTAGGCAAGCAACTGAGTATTCCAGCCTATCTGGTGGTCTATTTAACCCGGCCGTTGGCCAACTGATTAAATTATGGGGCTTTCATGGCGAGAGCTTTACGCCAGTGAAGACTGACCCAGAAAAAATTGCCGCGTTGGTCAAAGCCAACCCGAAAATGAGTGATATTGTCATTGAGGGCAAACTGCTGCATAGCACTAACCCAGCGGTTAAACTGGATTTAGGCGGCTATGCCAAGGGCTATGCTTTGGACATTGGGCTGAGAAAACTGAACGAGGGCGGCGTTAAACATGCCTTGATTAACATTGGCGGCAATGTGATTGCGCTTGGGCAGCATGGCTCAGTACCTTGGCGCGTCGGCATACAGCATCCGCGCAAACCAAATGCGATTGCCGCAGTTAACTTAGAAAGCGGCTGGGCCATAGGCACTTCTGGCGATTATCAACGCTTTTTTATGCGTGACGGCAAACGCTACAGCCATTTGATAGACCCACGCACAGGCTACCCAGCCCAAGGCACACAATCAGTCACCGTGTTGATTCCACCACAGCCCAATGCGGGCGTGCTTTCAGATGTCGCCTCCAAACCCATTTTTATCAGCGAATTGAGCAAAAAAGCCGCCGTTGCAAAAGCGATGGGCGTTGAGCACGTCATGATTATCCAAGAAAATGGCGACATCTGGTTGACGCCTGCCATGCAAAAGCGCATTGAATGGCTAGACGCCGATGCTAAACCACCTATCCAATTACTACAATAAGTTTCCCAAACCGCTGCTAGGGGACTGGCTCTTGATGTGCGCTAGCTTAGCCATCATCGTATTTTTATTTCAAACTTTGTGGCAAAGTGCGCCCGCCACCACCTTACGTATACGTCTAGACAATAGCATTTACGGCGAATATAGCTTAAAGCAACAGAAGATATTGCAGATTAGCGGCCAAAAAGGCAAGGCCAAGATTGAAATTGCCGATGGCAAAGTACGTTTTCTGCAAGCACCATGCAGTAACCAATATTGCGTACATCAAGGCTGGCTTAAGCGCGCAGGGCAGACGGTGATTTGCCTACCGAATCAGCTTAGTTTGGAGTTACTAGGCGCAACTAAACAGTTTGATAGCCTGAATTATTAAATGACTGTCATCCATATTCACACCACACCAGCCGACCACCAAATTGCCAAACTGACGGCATTGGCAATTGGCTTACATATGGTGGAATCCGCTTTTCCGTCACCATTACCCGGTGTTAAACCGGGCATCGCTAATATAGTGACGCTGTATGTGCTGCAACGCTATGGCTTTAAAACGGCGGCTTGGGTGAATGTGTTACGGGTATTGGTCAGCAGTATGTTATTGGGGCAGTTTTTAACGCCCAGTTTTATGCTAAGTCTTACTGGCGCATTGGTGAGCTTGGTCGCACTGGGGCTAGCGCATAAGCTACTTTCTAAGCGCTATTTTAGTGTGATTAGCTTAAGTATTTTGGCCGCGTTTGCGCATATTGCCGGGCAATTATTAGTGGTACGCTTAGCGCTGATACCGCATGCCAGCGTGCTTTATTTAGTACCCATATTTGCACTAGCGGCTCTAGTGTTTGGACTGGTCAATGGCTTGGTGACGGCAAAGCTGCTTGAAACTCCAGCCAGTAGGCACTTAATACAAAACGCTTAATAAAAGACTATTAATTCAACACTCTTAATTCAACTTACTTAATCAAACATAGTGTTGCTTCAAAAGTTAAATTTATCAGCGCATTTACAAACTAACGCACAGCGCTGTTTACTCACTATGCCGCTAGTTTTTACTACTCATTCAATGAATGACTACATACTTACTAAAAGTCTAATTACGCATTACAAGCACTCACACTTAACTACAACTACCCGTGGTGGTTTTTTTCACCGATGGCTTACCGGTCACACTCACAGTCACTAGGCGTTCTTGCGTCCCTACAGTGGGTGTTAAGCGACACACTGTTAAACTGGCCTGCGTAGCACCTATCCCTGTCGGTTTGAAACTTAATGTCGCAAGCCCACCCGCCTCCTTAATTCTATAACCAGGGGTAATACCTTGCTGGTGCTGGATTACTTTATTGTCTGCATTTATAACAATCCAACCATCTGTCCATACCTCTGAGCATTTCAAACCATCATTGGAGGCACATAACCTCACTGTGGCGTTAGTCTTAATGGCCTCACTACGTGCTAACTGAATACTAGCGACTAAGTTATTGGCATTAGAACGTAAGCTCATACTCATCTTGGTCTCATTAAAAGAAGGCACTGCAATCGCTAATGTAATTCCCAATACTGCTATCGCCACCATTAGTTCAATAAGGGAAAATCCAAGTACTTGCCGCCTTCTAGATAACGGCTTACCAGACATATGCACAACGCTCAAAGAGTTGACAACGAGTTTCATTATTTTTTGATCTTCCAATACACCCGGCTTTTTGGTCTGATTGCACCAGTGGGTGCTTCTAGCACTTTAAATTTCAATCTATCCCCATCATCTCCACCACCAGCACCGCCACCACCAGCACCGCAACTTGTACAAACAGTCACAGTTCTACCATCCACGTTCACATTGCCTACAACTGCTGATGGCAGCAACCCGCCTCCCGCCACAGGTCTACCGCGGTCACTTGAGTCTGTGCGAGTACTTGCCGCATTGGTGTAATTCAAATTATAGGTATAGGCCGTGCCCAAAGCAGAACATTGATTTGGATCTGGCGGTGTAGGTACATGCGTACTAAATATCACTGTGTTAAATACCGTAATCGCACTAGTAACTACTTGTTCAGAGGCCGACAACGCTAAGTACCAACCTTTTTTAGCAGCTAATACAGAATCAGACGGGGTTGTTTTGTCTAGAATTGGCGTCAGTGAGGCGTGACAGATAAGTTCGGCGCCACAATTAGTCTTTTCATCAGACAAATAAGTAGCCACCGTAGGCTTATCGCGGAACACATAAAAACGATTTTGTACTGCCGATGCACTAGCGTATTGCCGTAAAGGTTTCTCACGATCCCCAGAACCGATTAACAATACATATGTACCATTCTCATCAAGAACATCCGGCCCAAACATAAATTTACGATTATCTGCACCACTGCCGCCAAATGCGGCTATTTTAGTGATTGTCCACTTTTCAGGGTCTGTATTACCAATTTCAACATTTGGGCTAGTGCCAGAAATACGGTAGACATTACCGCCTAAGTCAGCGCCATAAGCAAATTTTGCCATACCAGTACTGTTGG
>DASWSZ010000121.1:0-13320 GCA_036402395.1 Methylophilus sp. | reverse complement strand
CAGCCTGACCTTAGGTACAGATTACAAAGTATTTAAAGAGAATGTGGTGCTGCTAGGCGCGGACGATAGCATAGATACGCCGATTTCGTATCTCGTGTTTTCTGCGGGATACGACAGCACTTGGCAAACCAGTCAGTCGCAAACCCAAATGAATGTGGCCTTTAACTTTGCGCCCAGAGGCTTAGGTAACAGTGAACAAGAGTTTAACGAGAAGCGTAACGATGCCCAGCCTAATTTTGCTTTTTTAAGAGCCGATATTAAGCACTTACAGACGCTGCCTTTTGATTGGGCGCTGCAAGCAAAGCTAAGTGGACAAGTGGCGACTGATGCACTGATCTCGCCCGAGCAATTGGCCATGGGCGGTGTAGATTCGGTGCGTGGTTATTTGGAATCTAGTGAGTTGGGCGACAACGGCGTGCTTGCCTCGCTCGAATTACGCACGCCCTCCATCAAGAAATTTCTTAAAAGTTATCAATTTAGCGATTACATCAAAGAGCTATACGCCTTTACTTTTTTTGATGCGGGCTATACCAAAATTTATAACGCCGCAGGCTTGGATGCCAATCGAGAGTTGTATTCGGCAGGTTTGGGGCTTAAGTTAAAAACCAACAGCGGCCTATTTACCAATCTAGATTACGCCCATGCCTTGAAAGACTCAGGCGATGTGCAAGACGGTGATGACCGTTTACATTTTAGAGTGGGGTATGAGTGGTAAGGCAGACGCGAGTATTTAAGTGCGTGTAGTTAAGCAAACCGCTTGGCATATGTTCATGCTGTGTGTAGGCAGATAAAGGGTCGCAAAATGAATCAAGGAATTTATAAGTTAGTGTTTAGCAAAGTGCTGCATATGCTGGTGCCAGTGTCTGAGGCGGCCAGAGGGCATGTGGTCAAAAGCGGCCGCCGTGTGCGTCAGCCTAGCAAACATACGCTTAAATTTAGCTTAATGTTGAGTTTTGTCATGGTGGGCAATGTCTGGGCCGATACGCAACTGCCTGCCGGTATTAGCATTAAAGGTATCGTGGGTGATTCCACAAAAATCCTGAGTTCTAGTGTCAATCAGATTACTTTTCAGCAGCTAAAACCCAGCGCGATTGTCGATTTTAATACGCTCAATTTAAGCCGTGGCCAAAATTTTAACGTCAATATGAATGCCAATTGGTCGATGTTAAGCCGCATCCATGACACCAACCCCAGCTTGCTCAATGGCAATGTCAATGCGGCTGGCAACCTGTATTTTATTAATTCTAATGGCATCGTCATCGGTAAAGATGCGCAGTTTAATGTCGGCTCATTATATGCGGGCACACTCAATATGACAGATGAGCTGTTTCAAGCCGGATTTGTCAACGATCAAACGTTTACCAAAGCCTTTGAATTGGTGGGCACGCTAGATTTACCCGATGCAGCTAAAACTAAGATAGAAAATGCGCAACTTTTGGTAGAGGGTGGCGCGCAGATTAACACTGCTAATAACGGCAAAGTATTGTTGTTTGCACCCAATGTCACAGTAGAAAAGCAAGGCGTCGTCACCAATAGTCAGGGTGTTGTGCAAAAAGATGCTCAGGGCAATGTCATCATGCGCGAAACCTTAATCCGTACGCCAGAAGGTCAAACCATATTGGCGGCAGGTAAAAAAGTGTATTTAAAAAGTAGTACAGATCCGGCAGGGTTTTTTGTAGAAGTGGATAGCGGTGGCACCGCTACCAATCTGGGTAAAATTGTCGCCGAGCGTGGCAACATTACCATGATGGGCTTGGCCGTTAATCAACTGGGCACGTTATCGGCCACTACTTCTGTGCGCGCCAATGGTTCTGTTATGTTGCTTGCGCAAGACAATGTTGAGGTGATTGGTCAGGATGTGATTGGTCGTCGCAATGGCTATGTAAAATTGGGTCAGGGCAGTGTGACTGAAGTGAGGCCTGAATATGCAGATAAGGAAGAAAGTACTAGCAGCCTGACCAATGCCATTCCCGCTTTGCAGTTTAAAACCTCTGAGGCCAAGATTGAAGCCAGCTTGGTGCATATTGATGGCGAAATCAGTGTAAAAGGCGGTAACGTCACAGTCGATACGCAAAAAAATGCGTCTTACACTGCGTCCTCCGCGCTTAAGTTTAACGCAAAAGGTGAGCTAGATTTATCGACCCCGCAACCCAACACGCCGGAAGACCAAAAGCCTAAAGCCAGTGTTAGCCAGCGCCGCATTTATCTGGGGGATAACGCGCGCATTGATGTCTCAGGCGTCCACGCAGAAGCGCCGATGTCGCGCAATAAGCTCGAAATACAATTATTTTCTGATCAGCTTAAAGATGCGCCGATATTAAGAGACAGCGGTTTATTTAGAGAAACCGTGTATGTGGATGCGCGCAAAGGCACGGATTTATTTGATATCCAACCGTTTTTAGATTTGGTTGGCACTACCGTGGCCGAGAAAATGACCAAAGCCGGTACCGTCAATTTGGCGACGCCTAATGATTTAATCATCAGCAAAGGCGCTGTGATTGATGTGTCTGGTGGCTCCACCACTTATACCGCGGGTGAAGTGAAGGAAAGTACCTTGCTGTATAACGGCAAGTTGGTGCCGATATCACTAGCAAAACCTGATGTGAAGTATGACCGCATTGCCGATACCAATATCATCATAGACACTAAATGGGGCACGATGACGGTCAACGAGTTGCCGAGTTTAGTCAGGCAAGTGCAGTCTTACGTGATAGGCGATGATGCCGGTACGGTGAACTTGACCACGCCTATAGAGACGCAATTAACGCAAAACTTGCTGATTGAGGGCAAGCTCATTGCCAATACCACCGTGAGTAAAGAGCAGTTGTTGACGCAAAAACTGCCTAAAAAGGGCGAGTTGATTGCCAGTGCCAAGCAGTTGAGTATTGCGTCTCAAGCTAAAGCACTGCCGTTGATTAAACAGAGAATTGCTGGGGTGGATGTAACGTTACCACTCAACTTCAATCAAGCAATTCCCAATGCTGGTATGTACCAATCGGTGATTAGTGCAGACTTTTTGGCCTGCGGCTTTAATCGCATTAACTTTACCAAGGTAGAAACCTTAAGCATAGATACGGCGTTAAATGTGCTGCCGCATGGTGAGCTGACGTTTGGTGACGATGCCAGTGGCTTTACCACAAAAATCAACGCTAATATCTTGGCCCCTAACAGCAATATCAACTTTCAGTCCTTGATGACGCAGATTGCCGATAACGTGACGATTAGCACGGCAGGCATATTTACCAACGACAGCGCTAATATTGCCGGTGCTTTGACGCGTGAAGTGGCTGCAGATGGCGGCAATATTAATGCCGGTATTCTTAAATTGGGCAACAATGTCACACTAGATGCGTCGGCCGGCGCATGGGTCGATAACAATCGTCAGTTTCATGCCGGTGAGGCCGGTGACATCAGTTTTATCTCTACACAAAATCTAACCAGTGCACAGCGTTTGCAATCGTATGGCTTTGATCAAGGCGGCGTGCTGTCTATTGATTTTGTTAACCTAGATAGCAACAATAATCTATTGGCCAGCACCCTGAACATTGCCAATAACCGCACCAACGGCTTTAGTGTGGCCAATGATTTCTTTAGTTTAGGCGGCTTTTCAGGCTTTGCGTTATCAGCATTTAACGTAGACATTGGCAGCCAAGGTGCACCTGCACAACAAGTGTACGGCGTAGCTAAAAACTGGGATATGCAATCTGGGTTTACTAATTTTTCCGGTGGACAAGCCATGTCGTTGGTCGCAAAACCCATTATTAAGGCTGACTACGCTAGAAGTGCGGTATCTTTTGACTTTGCATCAGAACGCTTTGGCGAAGATTTAGGCACGCTCAATCTGGCTGAAAACACCACTATCCGCACCGATCGCGGCGGCAGCGTGACATTAGCCGCAGGCAAGCAAGTCAATGTGTTGGGCGATATCACTACGCCTAGTGGTCATATTAGTATTCGTAATAATGATACCGACATTGATTTAGCAGAAGACACGACACAAGCGGTGTATATAGGCGAAAAAGCCTATTTAAATGCGGCTGGCACGGTAGTGGCCTTACCCAGTGCTAGCGCCAAAATTGCGCAAAAACAAGTCTTTAACGCGGGTAGCATTAGCATCAATGCGCGTGAGGGGGGTGCAGACACGCAAAAAGGCGCGGTGATTATTAAGCAAGGCGCGGTGCTCGATGTATCGGGCGTATCTGCGGTCAATGATGTTAAAACCATCAAGGGTCAATTCATCCAAGAAACACAGCATGGCGATGCCGGTAGTGTTTCGATAGTTGGCACCAGTGCCATGTTGCTAGATGGCAGTTTTAGAGCAACGGCCAACGGTTCAGGCCGTGATGGCAGCTTAGATTTGGTGTTTAATGCCAAGCCTAATAGCAGCAATGCTAGCTTGCCCACAGGTATGGGCACGTTTGTGGTCACCAACAATCAGCAATTAACAGCCACAGGCTTTAACCCCGGCGATGCCTATAAAACTTTAAATAACCAAACCAACCCAGCAGAGGTGATAGGTGATACCCAATATTTAAAAGCACAAATCTCTGCGGCGCAAATTGAAGAAGGTGGTTTTGCCAATGTGCGTATCAAATCGTTTTTAGACCAAGCGGGTACGCAAGACCGTATTGAATTGGCCAATGGTTTAGATTTAGCGGTCGCGGGCAATCTCACGTTGGAGTCTCCGGTGGTGCATGTGCAAAATAACGGCAGCGCACAACTAAGTGCTGGGCATATGACGTTTAAAAGTCCTAATTCACCGCCGGTGGACATGAACACGCCGCGTGATGCTAATGCACTGGGGATTGCTGACGGCACTGGCAACTTAATGGTGCTAGCCAAACAAGTGTATGTGGACGGTTTAACTGCGATTTCTGGTACGGACAATGTCAGTATCAATGCCGCCTTAGATATCCATGGCCAAGGCCAACGTAGCTTTGTACAAGATGGTCAAGTAGCGTCTGACGCTGGTTTAATTGCCAACCAAAATATCACGCTCACTGCCCGACAGGTGTACCCAGATTCTGGCGCCAATCTAAGTTTTGAAGCGCTAGGCACTGGCAGTCAAATCACCATTAACAGCAATGGCGCTGTTGCCAAGCCAGTGTTGTCTGCGGGCGGTGTGCTGACGATTAAAGCGGATGATGTGTTGCAAAACGGCGTGCTCACTGCACCGTTTGGTCAGATTAATTTAATCGGCAAAAACTCGGTGACGCTATCGCCTAAGAGCATCACTTCCATCGCCGGTAGCAGTCAAAATATTCCGTTTGGTATTACCTCCACCGCGGGCGAAAAGTTTAACCCCGCTGGCGGTAACACACGCGCCTTAATTCAAAAGCTGATTAATATTGCCTCTAAAAATGTCGATTTACAAAAAGACGCGATTTTAGATTTATCGGCTGGTGGTGATATGTTTGCCTATGAATGGGTGGAAGGCATAGGCGGCAGTCAAGATGTGTTGGCGCAAGCCAATACCTACGCCATTATCCCCACGCTCGGCGCTGAGTATGCGCCTAGAGATTTGGTGTATAGCGGTACCTCGGCGCAAGTGGGTGTCGGGCAAGCGGTGTACTTGTCTGGTATTCCTGGCTTAGCGGCAGGCACTTATACTTTATTGCCTGCCCGCTATGCGTTGGTGCCTGGTGCCTTTTTAGTGCAGTCCAATATCAGCACGCTAGCCTTGCCGGGTGAAGCCATCCCTCAGCAAGATGGCAGTGTGCTCACTGCTGGCTATTTAGCAGATATCAGCACCGGTGCGCGCGATGCCAACTGGTCTACCTTTAGAGTGCAAGATGGGGCCGTGTTTAGGCCAGAAGCCGGTACTATTTCTAAAGCGCCATCACAATATATCTTAACCAGCGCCAACCAGTTTTTTAGCAACCCACTGAAAGCTGAAGGCCGTGACATCAACTTACCTCAAGATGCAGGCAAGCTCAGTTTAAATACGCAGCAACTTAACTTAGATGCAACGGTACTTGCCAACAGACTCACCGGTGGTGATGGTTTGGCGGTAGACATCAGCGCCAATGCCATACGCGTGGTGAGCAATAAAGATGCTGCTGATAGTCAAAGCTTGCAATTAACAGCCAGTGCGTTAAATGCCTTGAATGCAGAAAGTGTGTTGTTGGGCGGCACACGGGCGACGGTTGAAAATGAGTTGGGCGAAAATGAGACCGTCATTACCACCGTGGCTGACACTGTCAGCATAGAAAATGACGCGACCAACAGTATTAGCAATATTCCAGAAATGATCGCCACCGCTAATGACAGCATCACAGTGAAAGCCGGTGCTAGCATTAACACGGGTGAGGCCACCAAAACGCCACAAGCCACAGCCCTCAAAACCACCGGTCAAGGCGCGTTATTGGCGTTATCGTCTAGCGACACCATCAGCTACAGCCGCACAGGTGCCTCTGCCAATGCCACGCAAGGGCAATTAACGATAGAGGCCAACAGTAACTTGAACGCTGGCAATAGCCTGATATTGGACGCCAGCAAAAACGTAAACTTGGCTGGCAATGTTGCGGTGAAAGATGGCGGCAACGTCACATTAGGCGCAAACCGTATATTAATAGGCGATGCGCCAGAGAACATCCAAGGTCTAAATGTCAATGCCAGCTCACTTGCCGCCTTGGGCCAATTAAGCGCATTAACGCTCAACAGCTATAGCAATATTGATACTTTTGGTGCCATTGGTTTTGGCAATAATCAATTGGATTTAACCTTAAATGCAGCCGGCATCGTAGGCCATTTAGGCGCGGATGAAGTAGCAGCGCCCACCAATGCGGCGGCCAGTGTGATTAATGCTAAAAGCTTAACCATTAAAAATTCGCAAGATGCCGTGTTAGCCAGCAGCGCCGATAACGCTGGTCGCGGTTTGACCATCAATGCCAATACGGTGCGCTTTGAGGGTGAAGATCAGCCGGAGTTGGTGAGTGGTCAGCTGGCACAAACCGATAAAACGCTGATACAAGGCTATAGCCAACTGAATATTAATGCCGAAGAAATTCGCGTGGCTAAACAAGGTGAGATAGGCTTGAATGTAGCTGAAACTACATTGAACGCAGGTCGCATCACGGCAGAAACCGGCGCCAAATATACCATCAATGCCACTGGCACATTGGCGACCACGCAAGGCACTGGCACGCTAGCCGCCAACAATCAGTTTGGTGGTGAAATCACCATCGCGGCCAATCAGCTGACAGTGGGCAGTGCGATTGAATCACGCGAAGGGCAAGTCAGGTTGCAATCCAATGAAGATTTGACCTTGACGCAAGGCGCGGGCGTAGCGGCCACTTCTCACGCCATCAATTATTACGACACTACGCAGCAGCTAGACGCCGGCAAAGTGAGCTTAACTTCAACCACTGGCAATGTGAATATCAACGCCAATGCAGTCGTTGATGTGACTAGCCTAGCCGAGGCAGACGCTGGCAGCGTCACTATCAGCGCCAGCAATGGTACTACTAATATTGCCGGTGACTTGTTAGGTACAGCCAACGGTTCAGGCACAGGCGGAAAACTTAAGATAGATGTGCAGTCACTCGCCAGCCTCACCACCACCAATAACCGTGCTAGCGGCTTTGACGACCAACGCCATTACCGCGTGCGCACTGGCGATGTTGAGATTACTGGCACAGGCGCAACCGCGCTCAAAGCACGTGATATCAGTGTGGCGGCCGATACTGGTAGTATTAATGTGAGTGGTGATCTTGTGGCGAATGCGCCTAAAGATAGCCAAATTGGATTATATGCGGGCAACGGCTTAACGCTGGAAAGCACCGCAACACTCGCCGCCAACACCACGCAAGTAGGTGCTGAGGGTGGTCGAGTGGAACTGTTTACCGCGGCCAATAATTTAGATTTACGTGCCGGTTCTACTATCGATGTCAGCGGTGGTGAGGGTGGCGTGGGTGGTGAAGTGCATTTGCGTGCACCTAGAACAGGGGCTAATTCTGGCAATGGAGTGGCTGTCAGCAGCTTGGCAACGACAATTAATGGTGCGCAAGCTACCGTGCTAGAGGCGTTTAAAACCTACAACAATGTGAGCACGATTACGACTGGCAGTGGCACTGGTGCTACCCTTGGCTTTACTACGGTGACCAATGATGTCAACAGCTTTATGGCGAATAAAGCCAGCATTTTAGCCAGCTTAGGTAAAACCGATGATACTAGTTTTCATTTGCGCGCCGGTACCGAAATACGCGCGACTAATAATTTAAGGCTTGCCAGCGATTGGAATTTAAGTACCACACGCGGTGGAGATGAACCGGGCATATTAACTTTACGTGCCCAAGATAACCTCACCTTAAGTGGCAGTTTAAGTGATGGTTTTGCAACGGCGTTAGCCACCAGTGCCCTTGCAGGTGGTGAATCTTGGTCATATCGTATTGTCGCTGGCGCTGATTATACGGCGGCTAATTTACTCACAACGCGTAGCGAAGCGCTGACTGAGGGTGCAGGCAATATATCACTGGCCGCCAATGAGTTTATCCGCACTGGTACTGGTAGCATCAACATTGCCGCGGGTGGCAACTTAAGCATGGGTAATAATGCGGCCATTTATACCGCAGGCCAAACAGCTGATGATTTGGCTGGTTTTGATTTGCCAGCGACTACGCTTAGACCCACCTATTTAACGCAGGGTGGCGATATTGCCATACAGACGCAAGGCGGTATTGTGGGTGCAGAGACAGCCAACAACCGTCAGTTGATAAACCAGTGGTTATTTAGACAAGGTGGTGGTAGCAGCAACTTAGACACTAGCTGGTGGGTGCGCCCAGATTTATTTAGACAAGGTGTTGCTACTTTGGGCGGTGGCAATTTGCTTGTGCAGGCAGGTGGTGATATCAGTAACTTCTCTGCTTCTGCGCCCACTACGGCTAGATTCGACAATTTTGGGACTGTAGATGATGCCGCAACGTTTAATCAGCGCATAGACGGTGGCGGTGATGTGACGGTGCGGGCAGGTGGCAATATTAATAACGGCAGCTATTTTGTCGCCAAAGGGTCAGGCATACTAGAAGCTGGTGGTGCCATACAACATGATGCAGAAACCAGTGCTTATGGCACAGTGTTAGCGTTACAAGACGGTGGCTTTGATGTGCGCGCCAACAAAAATGTAGCGATTGAAACTGTGCTTAATCCAACGTTTACTTCGCAATGGATTACCAATCTCACGCAGGTGTCAAATCGGACTGGCCTTAACAGTTACTTCAATAGTTTTGCACCTACTGCCAATGCTAGTATCACCAGCATAAGCGGGGATGTGGCACTGGCCGGAGACAATGTGATTAGCTCGACTGGCTTGGATAACTCTATAGTCAACAGCCTGTATTATTTACCTGCTGATATTAGCCTTGCTGCACATGCCGGCAATGCAAGCATAGGCGATGTCAGCTTAATGCCTGCCGCTAATGGTAATTTAAGCATCTTGGCTGCCAATGATATTAAGTTAGGCAATATTAATATGTCTGACGCGGCCCCTGCGTTACTGCCGAGCGTGAATAACCCGCTTTCTAGAGCTGACGGGTTTATTGTCACAGTATTTGAACAGCTACTCACCCATGGTCTAGATTTACTGCATAAAAACGATACGCAGCCAGTACGCATTGTGGCCAACACTGGGGATATTTATGCCGAGGATAATGCCGTGATTAGTTTGCCAAAAGTGACTAAGTTAATAGCGGGTAACGATATTCGAGCACTCAATGTTGCTATCCAAAACAATAATAGCCGTGACATCAGTGTGGTGAAAGCAGGTAACGACATTAATACGCAAAATATTACCGTCAGTGGCCCGGGTGAGTTGCTGGTGCAAGCCAGTCGCAATATTGATTTGGTGTATCCCAATGTCACCACCATTACCACCACCGGTGCGGCTGCCAGTTCGCAAAGTGTGTTTGGCCCAACCCCTGCTGCTAATGCCAACCCAGCTTTACCGGCAGAAGGGGCTTCTATTACTTTGCAGGCAGGCTTAGGTAAAGGTGCGGCGACACAAGCCTACATCGATCAATATATTTTACCGACAGGCAAAGGGCCAGCCACCATTGCGGATAACCCGGCCAGACTAGCTGAATACAAAACAGCCACAGCGCTAGCCTTAACAAACTATATGCGTAAGTTAACTGGCAATACTGACTTAAGCACAGTGGATGCACTCACAGCCTTTAATGCGTTAAATGAAGAAGGCAAAACCGTGTTTGCCAACCGCCACTTAACCTCAGAATTGATTGCCTCGGCGCAAGATTTTGCCAAAGCGGGTAACCATTTGCGTGGTAATGGTGCCATTGCGACTTTATTTCCTACCCTCAATCAGGGCGATATTTTGTTGTTTAACAGCAAAATATCCACTAACAGCGGTGGCAGTATTGATATGCTGGCACCCGGTGGGCTCATTAACGTCGGCGTACCGGGGCAGGGCGGCGATGATATTGGCATCATCACCGAAAAAGGCGGTGCAATTTATGCGGTGGCCGATGGCGATTTCCAAGTCAATCAATCTAAAGTCATCACCCAATTTGGTAGCGATATTGCCATTTGGTCGACCAATGGCACCATTGATGCTGGTCGCGGTTCAAAATCAGCCACTTCTGTCCCCGAGCGTTTGGTACAAACCGATGCCTTTGGCAACACCACCATAGAAGTGCGTGGCGTGGCGGCGGGTAGCGGCATACGCGCACAGAGCTATGATCCAGACGGCCCGAATAAACCACGTAAAGAACCCAACAAAGGTAACGTTTACTTAACTGCGCCCAGGGTAGATGCTGGTGAAGCCGGTATTGAAGCGGGTGACTTGCTGATTGTGGCACCTATTGTGTTGAATGCTGCCAATATTCAAGTGCAGGGTACGTCCTCTGGCGTGCCTGCCGCTGCTACATCTGGCTTGGCGGGCGTTAATACTGGCTTGTCACCAGATGCGGTCAACTCTGCCACCAAAGCGGTTTCACAAAGTGTGGCGCAATCGGCCAATAATTCACTGGTTAAACCTGCATTGCCATCTATCATTTCTGTGGATGTGATTAGCATCGGTAATTAATTTCTGTAGACAGCGCAAGTCATACAATCTTCCTCCTGATACGCCTGCATGCTTAGCCAGAGTGTGCGGGCGTTTTTTTATGGACGATACCTTTTATGGACTATTACTAGTTCACTAGTCCTGTCTTAATCAAGCTGACATATTTGATTCATACAATGCAAGCAAGTTAATTATTCATAAGTGAAAGCAATGTCACGCACAAAACTGCACCAGCCACTCAGCCTGTTTAAAGATCTAACGAAGTCTCTGCGCGTAATCCCTCTATGTCTGTTGTTATGGCTGCCAAGTTTTGCCCAAGCCGAGTGGAATGCAGATTGGCCGGTTAAAAACAAAATTAATATCAACACGCAAGCCTTAGGCGTGGCTGATGCGGTGCCTGTATTGGTGCGTTTACATTCTGGTAATTTTGATTTTACCAGCAGCAATATCGATGGTTCTGATGTGCGTTTTGTTGCTGCTGATGACAAAACAGAACTTAAATTTTACGTAGAAAAGTTTGATGCGGTGAACGAGCTAGCCACCATTTGGGTGCAGCTACCTAGCATTGCCGCTAGCGAAAAAGAGCCGCATATTTGGCTATATTCTGGCAATGAGACTGCCACCAGTGCAAGTGATGAAAAAGCACTGATCAGCACAGGTGCGGTAGCGCAATTTCACTTTGCCGAAAACGCCTTACTCAAAGACAGCTCAGCCAGTGATGTGCAGGCAACAGGGGCCATTACACCGCAAGTGTCTGGCTTAATTGGACAATCAGCCATCTTTAATGGCACGGCCTTGACCCTTGCGTCTAACCCAGCTATCAACAACGTCAATGGATTTACTTGGTCAGCTTGGATTAAACCGACTACATTGCCACAAACGGCGACTTTATTTGCGCAAGCAGATGGCGCTAATCTAAGCCTTGATGCACAAACGCTTACTTTAAAAGTAGCGGATGTAGTGCTGAGCGGCGGTGCACTCATCCCAGCAGCTTGGCAGCATATTGCGTTTAGCATTAATGCTGGCACGGCTGTGCTGTATGTCAATGGGGTAGAAGTGGCCACGGGTGCTGTCCCTAACATCAACCCTAGCGCTGCAATAGCGGTGGGCGAGGGCTATAGCGGCGAGCTTGACGAGATGCAAATCACTGCCAGTGCACTTAGCCCAGCTTTAATTAAGTTGGCGGCCACCAGTCAAGGGGTTGATAGCAAACTACTTACAGTGATGGCCGGTGAAGGTGGTGAGGCGGGTGAAGAAGAAGGCGAAGCTAACTATATAGGTATTTTAATCAACAGCTTAACGTTAGATGCCAAAATTGTGATAGGTATTTTAGCGGTGATGTTTGTCATCAGCGTGTGGGTGATGTGGAGCAAAGCCCAATTGGTTTCTAAAACCGATAAAGACAACAAACGCTTTCTAGCGCGTTTTCAAAAAGCCAACAGCCAAGAATTATTAGCCTTAGATCAAGGTGCTAATTTCCCACATTCCAATTTATTTGCTCTGTACAAAGCGGGCTTGCGCGAGATTAAAAAGCGTGAGCATGACGGTCAGTTATCACTGAGCGGTGCGTCTATGGATGCCATTAAAGCCGCGATTGATGCCGATTTGGTGCGTGAAACACAGCGCCAAAACGCGGGCATGGTGTTGCTGACGATTGCGATTTCTGGTGGCCCTTTCTTAGGCTTACTAGGCACGGTAGTGGGCGTGATGATTACTTTTGCAGCCATTGCAGCAGCGGGTGATGTAAACGTGAATGCCATTGCCCCGGGCATTGCGGCTGCTTTGCTAGCCACGGTGGCGGGTCTAGCGGTGGCCATTCCAGCGCTATTTGGCTACAACTATTTAGCCAGCCGCATCAAAAATATCACCATCGCCATGCAGATTTTTGTAGATGAATTTGTCACGCGCAGTGCTGAGCTGTTTGGCAAAGAATAAGCCATGTCTGAGGGCATTAAGGAAGACAACCAGCTCTACGACGAGATCAACATTACGCCGATGTTGGACTTGGCTTACGTGCTGCTGGTGATTTTTATCATCATGACCACAGCCTCGGTACAAGGCGTCAAAGTGGATACGCCGCAAACGTTGAACTCCGCAGCACTGGCTAAACCGCAAATGCGCGCCATTACCATTACAGCCGATGGTGCAGTGTACTTAGATGCTTACCCGGTGGACATGACAAGCTTGGAACAACGCTTGGCTGAATATAAAAGTGGCAACCCAGAGCTACCGGTGGTGCTGAAAGGCGATGCCGCTGCGCACTACGAAAAAGTGTCTGAAGTGCTGGAAATTTGTAAAAAGCT
>DASWSZ010000120.1:0-28587 GCA_036402395.1 Methylophilus sp. | reverse complement strand
CATAGTCCTGGCGTCCTAGTGCCGAAAACATGCAAGGGACAGACACCCCAGTTGAAGTACCGCATGAAGTTACATTTTTTAAACTAAGTACTTGCTGCTTGGCCAGCATGGGATTGGTATTGCGGTGATAACCATTGAGTGAAAAGCGATCAGCGCGTGCGGTTTCGCCCACCACCAAAATCATCAATTCATGTTTTGCATGTGGCTGCACAAATGCTGCATCTTCTGCGGTTTTATTAAGTGTGGTCACTGGCTTTGCCGCCAACGCCAAGGTGATATATTTGATGACTGAATACGTTAAAAAAGTAGGGTTGGCGTACATGCGGGTGATTTTATGTTCGCGGATAAAGCCCGCGTAATCGGCTGTAAACGGCGCGACCGTCATCACCAACAGACCGATGAGTAAGGCGGCGATGCGTAATTTGGCTTTGCTTTCTGCCCACATACTAGTCACTTTGGGCGTATGTTTAAACACCCACCATGCCGGTATAAGCCCTAAAAATAGCGTTCTGAGTAGCAAGTCAGACGTCAGCAAGCCAGCCAATTCTTGCGGGTTGGTCTGCAAAATATTGTCCAGCATCACCGTATCAATAATCACGCCAAACTGATCCATATAATAAGCGGCTTGCGAGGCAATGATTAAATACCCTGCCAATAGCCAACGGGTGGCGCGACCATGACAAATGACTAAGAAAAACAGTGCGGTGAGTATCGAGAAAAACACAGTCAAGGACAGCAGGAATGCGTCGTTAGCACGCTGGATGGGGTAAAGCTGCAAAATTTTGCTAAATAAAGTGTGGTTAGCCGTGAGCATAAGAAAAGCCACGACTAAAAACAGGACTTTATGTTGCGATGTTAACCACCGCTTGGGCGACAATAAGGTTAAACATCTGGACTTTAAGGTTTGCTTCATTTACTGACTTTCTAAACTTTTGATAGGCTTTGCGGCTTTTTGTTGGCTGTGTTTACTCACGGCATTGGGTGATAGACGAGATAGAAACCATATGCGCTGGCAGGCCAAACAAATTGCCCACACCAACCAACCACTCCACAAGGTATGGGATAAAAAATGTTCACCGCGCATCATTTGTGCCCAGCCCATCACCATGCCTAAACTGAGTGCCAGCATTAACATGGCTTGCGAAAATTTAGGCTCTACATCACGAAACACAATATAAAACGCCATCAATGCAAAACCGCCACTGGCATGGCCGCCCGGAAAGCATTTGCCCATGGCTGTGCCTAAGGGCAGCGCATCAAATAGTTGTAAATAGGGTAGTGTGCCGCCGTACTGGATTAAATCGTTGGGGCAGCCGTGCATGCTGTTGTGCTTGATCAGCGCCACTAGGCCAGTGCTGGTGAGCATCATTACAAACACCAATAACAGGCGTGATTGATGCGCTTTGTACGGCGCGTATAGATTGCCGATGAGGCTAATCAACAGTGTGCTTAGCGCCACCACTAATAAGCAATATTTCAGGCCGTTGTGCAAAATGCTTTCTAATAGCCAATGGTGTTTTAGGCTAAATTGCTGATGCGCGGCATCAAAGTAAGGCGCAATCAAACGTTGGTCTAAGCCTGTTGTTGGATAAACCAGCATTAAAAACAGCGCACTAAACAATAGCCAGGTCAAGGGATGCGCTACCCAGGGTTGACGCTTAGCCCAACTGGGTGAGGCATAAGACGCTGGAGATGTTTGTCGCCATGCTCGCATTAATAGGCGGCCTGTTTTGCTGTAGCAGGTTTAGCAAACTGCGTTAAGTCTTGCATGATTTGCAAGGTGGCTTTTTGCTTTTTTTGCAGCATGTGCTGCGCCATGGCTGCTGGCATAGTTTTGTCGTCCGCGGTAGTCACCGCCAGCTTAAATAAGCTATTGTTATTGACCGGATGCACAATTTTGACTTCGCTATCGACATAAGCCAGCTTGTCCCAATCGGCAATATAGACATGGTCGCGCGTTTGCTGGCTGAACAAATTAATGCCTATGCTGTAATCGCTTTGTGGATTGGTCACACCCAACATCGGCATTAAAGTGGGCACAATATCAGCATGGCTGGTCATATTTTTCACCACTTTTGCTGGTTGATTGGGCACATAAATCAGCAGCGGCGTACGCACTTGCTCATCGACAAAAGTAGCGTTATGGCCCCAAAAACCGTGCTCCATAAATTCTTCGCCATGGTCGCCCACCACAACGACTATGGTGTTATCCAGCAACTGATGTTGTGTTAAATAGGCCACGACCCGCTCAAACTGGCTGTCTAGATGATGCACCGCATTAATGTAGCGATTTTTAATCGGTACAATATCGGCTCTCAATGCCTCTTTGCTCAAGCGTGCATAATTCAGGTCGTCGCGGTAGGGCTGGGCAATCACACTTTCTGGCGGAAAGTAATAGCGTGCGTGCGGCGACTCAAAAAACATAAAAGTGAAAAATGGTTTGGTGGTATCGCGCTGGTCAATAAACGACAGCATAGCGCTGACATTTTGCTGATCGTTTTGCCAGCCCAATTGCTGATTGCCTTGCAAGGCGTGCATACGTGATGCAGGCATTTGCGCAAAAATGGTTTTATCAAATTCTGGGTAGCTAAATAAGGCGCTGGTATACAACTGCATTTGGTAACCTTGTTGGCGCATTACGTCCAAAATGCTTGCGCCACGCTGCTCTTGCAAAAATTGAAACCAATAGCTAGCAGGCAGGCCCATCATCATGCCAAACACGCCAGCGCGCGTGCCGTTGCCGGTGCTGTAATGTTGGGTAAAGCGGGTGGATTGCTGCGCAAAACGCCAGGTATTGGGCATGATGTGCGGGTTTAGAGTATCGGCGCGCCAAGATTCAGACACCAGCCAAACAATGTTATACGGCTTGGTTGGCGGAGTTGCTAAAATGGGATGCAGCGGGTAATGCAGCTTACCTTTGGCTTTTAAGCTGCTTGCGCGCGTGCCTTTAATACCCAAGTGTTTAAACAGGCCACGCGCAGAGACGGTTTGATAAAACGGCACCATTTGCGCCACGGTGGATAATTGATGTTGGGTATGCAAATCGTAGGCGTATGCCATATGCACAGTGACCACTAACAGTAATGCAGCTAGTGCAGATTTCCAGCCCAGTACGGCTTGCTTTAGTATTGACGTTGTTTGCGAACATTTAAGCGCCAGCCATAGCAAAACAACTTGTAATAATAAAAAGGCTAAGGCAATGGCAGCAAAACCAATATCGCTGGCGGTGCTGCCACCTAGTGATGCAACGCCACCGGGCGTCATCAGTAAATTCAGCACAAACCCATTGATATACATGCCATACAAGCCATATAGCGTGGCGTTAGCATACATCAACAACGTGGTGATTGTGGTGGTAAAAATGGCCAGCGCATACAACGTGTTTTGCGCAGCAGGTTTGCATAACTGGCGATTGAGTAACTTTTTGGTGAGTTGGGTTAGCAGATACGCTGGCGCTAAATAGAACATGCCATACATGACAAACGCCGTGCATAAAAACGCAAAACTTAATTTGTTTTCAGCATAGGCTGCCGGAAAATCCAAAGTGCGTGCCACTAGCAGCAATACCAACACATAAGTGGCTATAAAGAATAAACGCAGGGTTTGCTGGATGCGGTTAGCTAAGGTCATGTCATGTTTGCTTGCGTAAAATGACTAAACCAATTGCAACCTTAATGCCAGTTTGCTACACCAAGGCCTAAGTAATTGTTTAGTATCAGAAAACAGCCATAAAGTTTTGGCGGCACGGCACGTGTAATACATGAAAACTTGCAAAGTTTGCAGGCCGCTACCCGCAACATCGTGCAAATTTTGCAGGTTTTAATTGTGAACCTAAGGTAAGTAATTGAAATACAACTTAATTTTTATTGGCACTGAATTTGCAAAGTATGTATTACTGTACTTACCTAGGATTTGTCATGCATGCACTTTCTACAACGCCGCCCGCCATTTATACTGCGGAACCTGCCTATTATCTACGCGCATTTGCCAGTACCAAACGTTACCAAGTGAGTGAAATTACTGCCCATACCGTTGCCAAAGATGCGCCCTGCCGCGCCGAGGTAGAAGCGTTTATACACGCCGTATTTAAACAAGCCTATGGCGCCAATATCACGCAATTTATGCCAGACTTGGTGGCGCTGCGCGATGCCAATGGCATTTTGATGGCAGCGTTTGGCTTACACGCGGCGGCGCATGAGCGCTTGTTTTTGGAACAATATATTGATGTGCCTATCGAACAACTGATGTCTTCAGGCTTAGGCAGACCCATACAGCGCGAAGAAATTACTTGTATTGGTAACTTGGCGGTGGCCAATCCACGCAACGCTGGTGTGCTGATTGCCCATGTTATTCAGCATAGTTTAGATATCGGCATTGAGTGGTGCGTAGCCACCGCGCACCATAGCTTGCAAAATGGCTTGATTAAAGGCGGTCGTGATGTCTATGCGCTAGCCCCGGCCGACCACGCCAAACTGCCGGCAGATGAACTGGCGCATTGGGGTAGTTATTATCGGCATTTACCGCAAATTGTCGCGGTGCGTGGTGTGGCCGCGCCACTTTAAATATGCCGGTAAAAACATAAACAAATTTGCCATGATACAAACGCATGCGTGATTTAACGATAAATCCCAACTTAATGATGAGACATACCCACTTAATCATGCATAACACTTTAATCAAAAATACTAGAATCAAGCGTATTTTAATTGAGAATATTAGACCGTGATTCTGCAAAGCATTGCCGCGCATGCCAGCGCGCGCCCACATGCGCTGGCGCTACAAGGCTTAGACACAGCCCTCAGTTACGCGCAGCTGCTAGCCGCTGTGGAAGATTGCTGTACCGATTTGGCTGGCTACGCTAGCAACGCGCGCATCGCCATTGCCCTACAAAATCATCCCGCATGGGTAGTGCTAGACATTGCCGCGTTAAGCTTATCACTGCCGCAAGTGCCATTACCGGCGTTTTTTTCAGATGACCAGTTACGTAACGCCGTAAACGATGCTGGCGCCAATCTCATTATTACAGATGACGCAGCGCGCTTTCACAGGCTGTTTGCACCAGTGATTGCTAGTGAGCGCACTTTGCATATTGCCGGTTGTGCAGTGACCGCATTGACATTAACCATGGCCCAGCCAGCGTTAGCAAACGCTACCGCAAAAATCACCTACACCTCTGGCACCACCGGCCACCCCAAGGGCGTGTGTTTAAGTTTAAGCGCCATGTTGGCGGTGGCAAGTTCCATCCAACAAGCCGTACAACTGACGTCTAACGACCAGCATTTGAGCGTATTGCCGCTGTCTACGCTGCTAGAAAATGTAGCAGGGGTGTATGCGTGCTTGTTAGCCGGCGCTTGTGTGCATTTGTATCCCAGCCAACAAGTAGGGCTAAACGGTAGCAGTGTAGATGTGGATAAGTTATACCAAGCGCTGGCCAATAGCCATGCCACTACCAGTATTTTTATTCCAGAATTATTAAAAGCGTTGACGCATTATTGTGAAACCACCCACGCCCAACTGCCGCAGTTACGCTTTTTGGCGGTGGGTGGCGCGCATGTGTCTACACAACTATTGGCCCGCGCACAACAATGTGGTTTACCCGTATTTGAAGGCTACGGCTTATCAGAATGCGCCTCAGTGGTCACGCTCAACACACCCAACGCGCAACGCGCAGGCAGCGTGGGTAAAGCCTTGCCACATGTGACGATTAAAGTAGCCGAAGATGGCGAGCTATGGGTGAAAGGCGCAGCCTGCTTAAGTTACACCTGCTTATCAGCGGCGGTCGATGCAGACGGTTTTGTGGAAACTGGCGACATCGGCAGTTGTGACGACGATGGTTTTTGGTCTATTCAAGGCCGCAAGAAAAATATTTTTATCACCTCATACGGCCGTAATGTCTCGCCAGAATGGGTGGAATTATTGCTGACTAATCAAGCGTTATCTAATCAGTCTGTGATTCAGCAAGCTTGCTTATTTGGTGAGGCTAAACCTTGGAATACCGCCGTCATCTTCACTACCCATAACGCCAATAACGCCGACATTGACAGCATAATTACAACAGTTAACGCCACGTTACCAGATTATGCGCGCATTAGCCGCTGGTTAACCGCCGATGCGCCATTTAGCGTTAGTAACGCACAACTTACCAATAATGGTCGCTTAAAACGTGATGCCATTTGGCAGCATTATCAAGACCGCATCAACACACTCTACCAAGATTCATAAATAAGGAATTTACATGGCTTTTTACGACGCACTGCTAGCCGCCACCGCGCAAGAACGTAGCATCCTGATGAATTTACCGCTGATACAACAAGGCGGCGCTGGCACTATCTCATTACAGACATACACTGCGTTTTTGACGCAGGCTTACCATCATGTTAAACATACCACGCCCTTGTTGATGAGCTGTGGTGGCCGCTTAAGTGCTGACTACGAATGGCTACGCACCGCCATTGGCGAGTATATTGAGGAAGAAATGGGCCATCAAGAATGGGTGTTAAACGACTTAGCGGCCTGTGGTGCAGACAAAAAAGCCGTGCGTAATAGCAGCCAGCCAGATACCAGCGCCAGCCTTGCCACCGAGCTGATGGTGGCCTATGCTTACGATATGATACAGCGCGTTAACCCAGTGGGCTTTTTTGGCATGGTGTTGGTGTTAGAAGGCACGAGCACAGCGGTGGCAAGCCAAGCGGGCGAGAAAATCATGGCACATTTGAATCTACCCAAAAAAGCCTTTACGTATTTGATGTCGCACGGCGCACTAGACATTAGCCATGTGACGTTTTATGAAAGCTTGATGAATCAAATCACCAAGCCTGAAGACCAAGCCATGGTGATACACGCGGCGAAACGTTTTTACCATTTGTATGGCAATATTTTTAAAGACATAGAAACGCGCACCATGCGCTAAGGACAAGCCATGCAGCTACTAAACAAACGCATATTATTAACCGGTGCCACTGGTGGCTTGGGTCAAGCCATTGCGTTAGCACTGGCAAAAAAAGGCGCCATCATAGGTTTAGTTGGCCGCGATCATCAAAAGCTGCAAACTTTAAAATTACAAGTGGAACAAGCTGGCGGCCAAGCCAGTTGTATCGCTGCAGATTTGAGCCAGCCCAACGCCAGCCAACAATTGGCCAATCACGCCAGCAATCATTTAGGTTATATTGATATTGTCATACACAACGCTGGTGTGTTGGATTTCATACAATTGCAGGACCAAAGCGATGCGCGTATTGCCGAAATGATACACACCAATGTCACGGCGGTGATTCAACTGACGCGTGCGCTGTTGCCAGATTTTCTCGCTAAAAACAAAGGGCAGTGGGTGTTTGTGGGTTCGATTTTTGGCTCCATGGGCTTTCCGCATTTTGCCACTTACAGCGCCAGCAAATTTGCCGTGCATGGCTTTTCGCAAGCGTTAAGACGTGAGTTGGTGGATACCGCAATAGGCGTTACTTATATTGCGCCGCGCGGTATAGATACACCAATGAATGACGCCAACGTAGCGGCCATGTGGAAAAAATCGGGCAATGCGGTAGATGCACCGGAAAAAGTAGCGCAGCTGATTGTTATGGCGATAGAAAAAGAGCAACAGGAAGTATTTATTGGTCAGCCGCAAAGTTTTTTTGCTTGGATGAATGGTGTGTTACCGGCGGTTGTGAATAACGGGCTAAAAAAACAAACGGCATTGGCACAGGCATTTTTAAAACAGAAATAAGCCGCGCTAGGCTTTGACCATGGATTGAAATGGCTGGCCTAAGTAAAAATCTTTAATTACAAATAAAGCACGGCGGGGAACACGGTTAAGGCAAACACAAACACCAGCCAGTCCATATTCCAACGCTCAAGATGGCCGGTAAAATGCAGTGTAAGCACCGCAATCGCAAGCAGATAATAGAGGGCGATTAAAATCATAGGTGTGAATACTACAGCTTGTTATTGAATTATGTGCATTTATAGCATTTTTTTACAAAAAAGTATCTAGTGCACACTTATTGTGTGCAGCATAAATCATTGTTTCTGCAATAACTTCGCTAAGGGTTAACCTTGCGTTGCCTTCCTTTTTCGCGTACATTTCAGTTATTGCTAGGGGTCTCTAAAATAAACATTTTAGAGTGAGATACACCCTTCGAACCTGATGCGGGTAATGCCGCCGTAGGAAAGCACACCACCCTGCTTCCTATGCCATTTAACATAGGAACGCCCATGAACGCGACTGACAAGCACCTCACCAAATTTTTAAACGAAACTGCCTCGGTGGACGAAGCCACCACCAAGCCTTTTGCCAAATCACGCAAAATTTATATAGAAGGCAGCCGCCCAGATATACGCGTACCATTTCGTGAAATCTCTTTAAGCGATACCCCTTCTGCCTTTGGCGCAGAAAAAAACCCACCTGTAGTGGTATATGACACCTCTGGCCCTTACACCGATCCAGACATCAGCATTGATATCCGTAATGGCTTGCCTGCATTGCGCGCAGGTTGGATTATGGAACGCGGCGATGTTGAGCAACTCGATGGCCCAAGTTCAGAGTTTGGAAATCAACGTTTAACTGACCCAGAATTGTCTGAAATGCGTTTTAACTTGCACCGCAAACCATTGCGCGCCAAAGCGGGTCAAAATGTTAGCCAAATGCACTACGCACGTAAAGGCATCATCACGCCGGAGATGGAATACATTGCCATTCGTGAAAATCAACGCCGCGAAAACATGAGCGAACTGTTACAAACGCAGCACCCAGGCCAGCATTTTGGCGCCAGCATTCCTAAAGTGATTACACCGGAATTTGTACGTGACGAAGTGGCGCGTGGCCGTGCGATTATTCCTTTAAACATTAACCACCCAGAAATCGAGCCTATGATCATTGGCCGTAATTTCTTGGTTAAAATCAACGCTAACATTGGTAACTCAGCTTTGGGTTCTTCTATCTCAGAAGAAGTAGAAAAAATGGTGTGGGGCACACGTTGGGGCGGCGATACCGTGATGGATCTTTCCACTGGTAAAAACATTCACGAAACGCGCGAATGGATCATCCGCAACTCGCCAGTGCCAATCGGCACCGTGCCAATTTACCAGGCGCTAGAAAAAGTGAACGGCAAAGCCGAAGATTTAACGTGGGAAATCTTCCGCGACACATTAATTGAACAGGCTGAACAGGGCGTAGATTACTTTACGATTCATGCAGGCGTGCGTTTAGCCTACATTCCAATGACGGCAAAACGCATGACTGGTATCGTGTCGCGCGGTGGTTCGATTATGGCGAAATGGTGTTTAGCGCATCATAAAGAATCATTCCTGTATGACCATTTTGAAGACATCTGCGAAATCATGAAGGCCTACGACGTGAGCTTCTCATTGGGTGATGGCTTACGCCCGGGCTCAATTTACGATGCCAACGATGAAGCACAATTTGCTGAATTGAAAACATTGGGTGAACTCACACAAATCGCTTGGAAACACGACGTACAATGCATGATTGAAGGCCCAGGCCATGTGCCCATGCATTTGATTAAAGAAAATATGGAACTGCAATTAGAGCATTGCGGTGAAGCCCCGTTCTACACATTAGGCCCATTAACCACCGACATCGCACCGGGTTATGACCACATCACCTCCGGTATCGGCGCTGCCATGATTGGTTGGTATGGCTGTGCGATGCTTTGCTATGTAACGCCAAAAGAACATTTAGGCTTGCCAGACAAAGAAGATGTACGCGTAGGCATTATTACTTACAAAATTGCAGCGCATGCCGCCGACTTAGCCAAAGGCCACCCGGGCGCACAGATTCGTGACAATGCTTTATCCAAAGCACGCTTTGAATTCCGTTGGGAAGACCAATTCAATCTAGGCCTGGACCCAGAAAAAGCCAAGGAATTCCACGATGAAACCTTGCCACAAGAAGGTGCAAAACAAGCGCACTTCTGCTCTATGTGCGGCCCGCATTTCTGCTCCATGAAAATCAGCCAAGACGTACGTGACTACGCGGCAGAACAAGGCATAGGCGAACAAGAAGCGCTACAAAAAGGCATGCAAGAAAAAGCCATTGAGTTTGTGAAAAAAGGCAGCGAAGTGTATCAAAAAGTATAACTACTTTTAGATAGCTTTAACCAATAAAAAAGCCAGCACATGCTGGCTTTTTTATTGGTACGATTTCTGCCTGGTATACCTTCGATGACAGTTCGGGAATTCCATGCCCAGTATTACATTGATAACTTTTAACCTTAGCAGTACTTATATAGTCTCTAAAAAGCCTACTGTGACCATCTGACCGCACTAAGGAGAATCAGGCGAATGTAGCCGAGCAGGGGGCGCCGCACTAACTATTTTGCCAACTAATACTTCATCATGTGCATATTTTTTCATCATGTAAATAGCTGTTAAGTTTGATAGCTAACAAAGTCTGCCTACTAAAACCTGCTACCATCTCAATCAACATAAATATTGATTAAGTTATATCGCCCTTAGCTTGATGGGCGTTTCCCTCGTTTCACCCCCCTTATTTTGGAGAATTAAATGCACGTATCCTTCGACGAAGCACAACAAATTATCGACAGCGCAGTCAAAAAATCAGTAGAAATGGGCGTGAAAATGTGTATCGCCGTGCTCGATTCTGGCGGCAATATCAAAGCGTTTGCGCGCATGGATGACGCTTGGGTGGGCAGCAGCGACATTGCCATTAAAAAAGCCAAAACCGCGTGTTACTTTGCCATGCCCTCTGGAGAAATCGGCAAATTGTCTGTACCTGGCTCACCGCTTTATGGCATTGAGCTCTCTAACGATGGCTTAATTACGTTTCCCGGTGGCGTGCCAATTGTGGACAAAGACGGTAACTTGATTGGGGCAGTGGGCGTAAGTGGCGATACCGTTGAAAATGACCATATTGTAGCGGTAGCGGGTGCGACGCGTTGCGGCGAGTGCGATATGCCTAAGCATCCTTGGAGAACATAATTCTAGCGTCATATGCTTAAATAAAAAGGCCAGCATTGCTGGCTTTTTTATTAGGTGCGCGTTGCTTTGAGTCTACTTACTCATGCAAAAATTAAGCACTTTATCCACCACTCAGTGACTGAAAAATAAACACGGTAGCATCCTCCGCTACATAATCAGACAGCTTGATTTTATCCACCACTAAGCTGTTATTAATCGAGATCGTCACATGCCGCCGCAACGCACCATGTTCATCCAGCACATAATCATTAAAGCCCGGCGCCATGTCATTAATGGCTGCCAGCACTTCTGCCACCGACCCTACTGGCACATGGATAACGCGGTCTTTTAATTGCGGGAAAAACCGGTAAAGATGGGGCGTCATTTCTACCTTAGGCATGCGATTTAGCCAAAACGTACCGAGTAAATCGGCGGAAAATTTTGGCCTAGACATTGCCATGTTTCACCGCGGTCTGCAGAAATATAGGCATTGCCCGTGGTGCTGCCAAAACACACGTCATCGCCCGCCGCATCTAGCCCATGCCTGAGCACAATGTCGTAAGCGTTTTCTTGCGGCAAGCCCTTGCGAAACGTTTGCCAACTCTGCCCGCCATCGTTAGTGCGTGCCACAAACAAGCCGCCGTTAATCGCCATCCGCGCCGAATCTGCCTGCGCCGGCACCACCCACGCAGTGCGACCATCCTGCGCATCCGCCGCAATCGGGAAGCCAAAATTCACGCCCGCATCCGGCAGGCTGACTTTTTGCCAGCTGTTTGCGCCGTTATCGCTGTAATAAATCCCAAAGTGATTTTGCTGCCACAGGTGGTCAGGCTGTGCAGCGCAGCTGGTGACAAAATGCGGGTCGTGCCCCCACTCAAATTCTGGGTTGGGCATGTAATCATTGACCATTCCTTGATTACGGCTGTGCCAGCTTAGGCCGCCGTCGGTGGATTCGATAATGCCTGCTGTAGAAACCGCCACATAAATATGCGCAGCATCGTTTGGGTCGATAATAATAGAATGGATGCCGGGTTCAAACACGCCGTAATCAATACTGGCTGGGGTGCCGTTCCACTGATTTTCAGTGGTCGCATCGCCTGCAAACAAATCACCGCCGCGGCTGGCATGGTTCCACAGCGGTCGGTTCAGCTCCCAGCTATCGCCGCCATCCTCGCTGACAAATAAACCACCGGGAATAGTGCCTGCGTAAATTCGATTAGTTTGGTTGGTGTTGCCAAACGCCATATGCCAGATTTTAAGCACGCTAGCATCGGCATACACAGCTTGCGCCGATGGAGCTTCTGCATTGAAATCTGGCGTAGGCAAATATTTGACGATATAGCGTGCGCCAGTGGGATATTTGAGCGAGCTAATGTCTTGCCAAGTGGCACCATCATCGCGAGAACGCGATAACTTGGGCCCCCAATGGCCATGATCTAGCGAGGCCCATAACGTGCCATCGCGAGGATCGCGTGCTGCATAGCACACTGGCACACCGGCATGTGCGATGGGACGCGGCTGCCACTGCCCATGTATACGGTCGAATATGAGAGTACCTTTGCGCGTGCCTAATAAAATCATATCTGCCATACAACTCCCCTCAATTAGGTTAGCTAAATCATGTACTTAGATTGCAATATAACATGCTGCTTAAGCACGTGCCAACAACAGAAGCTCGGCATCACCCCGTTGTAAATTGTATAACCCAAGCCTTAGCGCCACTCCAACGGCACATCAGTTAGCTGATTCATTGGTCATTAGCGCAAGTTTGATTTGCCATCTATGATGAAGTGCCAAAATTAAATAGTCGCGCCAATCGATTTCTCCTGCGCGCTTTGAACCTTGCATTTGCTTATTATAAGTTACGGCTTGCATCACGCACAGGCTTGAATATCCAACTTAATGGGTTACCCACTGCCGATACATTTTGTATGATTATTTTGCTATAAATTTATCAATAGGGGCATCCCTGATTGTTTGTTAAAATAACCTTATAAATTAAATGAATGCATACCATTTTGACCACGATCAAACTCAGTAAAAAACCCTCTGATGCGCCCAGCGCAAGCAAAGCGCCTGTGCGCCGCGCTGACCCCAATAAACGCGATAGAAGTAAAGCGCCGCCTAAGCCTGTAGTGCGCGAAGATAGCCTACCAGTCACACGCAAAAGCGCGCCAGACAACAGCAAACCACGGCGTGATAACGCGCAATATGCTGGTGAAAAACGTACACCGGAAGCACGAAAACCAGTTGAGCGCAATGACCACCAGCCTAATACAACCAGCAAGCCTGATAGTACACGCCAGCGTAACCATCGCTATGATGGCAAACTACACGGCAGCGATAGTGCGCCAAGCGCTGAAATCAAAGCACCGAAACCAGCAGGGGTAGACACGCGCACCACACCGCGCCCGGATAAAAACGAGCCACAGTATCGGCAGGCACCGCGACGTGGCGGCAAAGTGCGTGATGGTTATGATGCCAGCAGTACGCCGCAGTATGGCGCTGCGGCCAAAGCCGCTTACAAATCATCGCCCGTCAATGTCGAACAACCGCGACTATCTAAAGTGATGGCGGAGCGTGGCTTATGTTCACGGCGCGAGGCAGATGACTGGATTGTGAATGGCTGGGTGAAAGTGGATGGTGTGATTGTGGATACGCTAGGCACGCGTATTGCGCCCGATGCTGAGATTGTTGTGAGCGGCTATGCCAAGGAGTACCAAGAAGACAACGTAACAATTTTACTGCACAAGCCTGTGGGCTATGTGAGCGGACAAGCTGAAGATGATTACCAGCCAGCGATAGTATTGGTGCATCCCGATAATGAATGGCTGGATGACCCAGAACTGAATGCGCAAAAAGCTAAACAGTTTCAACGCAAATTTTTAAAAGGCTTAGCACCGGCAGGCCGCTTAGATATTGACTCTACAGGTTTGTTAGTACTCACTCAGGATGGCCGTATTGCTAGGCATTTAATTGGCGAAGATTCAACAGTAGAAAAAGAGTATTTAGTGCGCGTAGAAGGTGAGTTAAGCGAACATGGCTTAACAATGCTTAACCATGGCTTATCATTAGACGGTGTTAAACTTAAGCCTGCAAAGGTGTCTTGGCAAAACGAAGACCAGCTGCGCTTTGTATTGCGCGAAGGCAAAAAACGTCAAATCCGCCGCATGTGCGAAATGGTGGGGTTGCATGTGGTTGGGTTAAAGCGCGTGCGCATAGGCAGTGTTAACTTGGGTAAACTGCCAGTCGGGCAGTGGCGTTATTTACGGGCGGATGAGCGCTTTTAGCAGCAAAAAATACAATTAACGTGAATTTAAGGACAAATCATGGGTTTATTTGACAGCATAGCAGGCTCTGTTTTAGAAAAAATGGCGGGCGACAAAGGCGGTATGGCGCAAGTCGCCATGGAAATGCTTAACCAAAATGGCGGCCTACAAGGTGTTTTGGCTAAATTTCAGCAAGGCGGCTTGGGCGAGTTGGCGGCTTCTTGGGTCAGCAAAGGTGATAACTTACCTATTTCTGCTGAGCAAATTTCCAGCGTATTGGGTAACGGCGCCATTGCCGAAATGGCCGCTAAATTTGGCATTAATCCTGACACCTTGAGTGCGCAAATTGCCGAGCACTTACCCACACTGGTAGACAAGTTGACGCCAGACGGCGAAGTGCCAGCTGACAATAGCAATTTATTATCTAGCGTATTGGGTATGTTGAAATAAACAGGCGGGGCAGCAAAAAGGGCGCTTTGCGCCCTTTTATGTTTTTAGCGTCACAAAAGGATGAATTTAACCTGTTAGAATGCACTTATGGACATATTATTACTGATTAAAGCATTTATTTTAGGCGTTGTTGAAGGTGCCACCGAATTTTTACCGATCAGCAGCACTGGTCATTTGATTATTGCAGGTGATTTACTGAATTTTAACGATGAAAAAGGCAAAGCCTTTGAAATCATTATCCAATTAGCGGCTATTTTGGCCGTCTGTTGGGAGTATCGCCGTAAATTATTAGATACCGCATTGCATATTACCAACCAAAGCAAAGCACAACATTTTGTCATTAATGTGTTGCTCGCGTTTTTGCCGGCAGCGGTCATAGGCTTGGCGTTTTACGAATATATTAAAGCCTATTTGTTTTCACCATTTACCGTTGCCATTGCCTTGATCGTTGGTGGCTTTGCCATTTTGGCCATAGAGCGCTTGCCACTCAAAGGCCAAACCAAAGACATCGACGCCATGACGCATAAGCAGGCGTTTCAGATAGGCTTAGCGCAAACAGTGTCGTTAATTCCTGGTGTATCGCGCGCCGCTTCTACCATCTTGGGCGGCATGTTGTTTGGTTTAAACCGCCATACCGCCACCGAGTTTTCGTTCTTTTTAGCCATTCCGATTATGGTGGCCGCCTCTGGTTTGGGCTTATATAAAAGTTGGCATTTTTTGTCTATAAACGATTTACCAATGTTTGCGGTCGGCTTTGTAACTGCCTTTATCTCAGCATTAATTGCTATTAAATTTTTGCTGCGCTATGTTGCCAGCCACGACTTTAAGCCTTTTGCGTGGTACCGCATTGCGCTAGGCATCATCGTACTGTGGTATTTTCAGGGGAGTTAACCCTAGGCCTGCAGGTTAAACCGGCATTAGCCTTACACCTGCAAAGTCAGTTTAACGTGGGAACTGGCCACGCTTATCACCGTTCATACAATAACTTAGCTGTGGTTAGTAGCAAGGAATCCATATGAAGAACATTATTAAATATACAGGCATGGCCTTAGGTGGCATTGTTGCGTTGGTTATTTTGCTAGTTGCTTATTTTGCGCTGACGTTTAACCCCAACGATTACAAGCAGCAAATTATCGACTTGGTCAAAGAGAAAAAAGACCGCACGCTGACCATAGAGGGCGACATTCAGTTGTCGTTTTGGCCAAAAATTGGCGCCGATCTTGGCAAAGTGTCGGTATCAGAATATCAATCTAGCACAGTATTTGCGTCCATTAATAGCGCCAAAGTCGCGCTTTCTGTGTTGCCCTTACTTAAAAAACAGTTGGTGGTAGACACCGTTTATGTCGATGGCGTCAAGGCCAACGTGATTAAACGTAAAGATGGCAGTTTTAACTTTGACGACTTGTTATCGAAAGAGGAAGAAGAATCCAAAATCATTCAATTTGATGTGCAGGGCGTCAATATTAGCAATTCAGAGGTGACCTATACCGATGAGAGCAACGCTTCAAAATATGCCATCAGCCAATTCAATATGCAATCTGGGCCTATCGCGTTGGCTAAAGCCTTTGATTTAACCGCCGATTTTAATGTGACTTCTAATCAGCCGGTGGTAGCCGCTAAAGTGACCCTGCAAGGTAACTTCTTTGCCGATCCGGAAAACAAGCATTTTAAAGTGAAAGGCTTGGACACCTTAATGGTGGGCGACGTGCTGACCGGTAAAAATGTAGAGATTAAAGTGAATGGCGATGTGGATGCCAAAACCGAGCAGCTGGAGTTTTTGGTGGACGCTTTAAAATTAACTGCGTCTGGCGATTTTGAGGGTGTAAAACAGGCAGTAGCACTCAATGCCCCGTCGCTCAATATTTTAAAAGACAAAGTGAGCTCCGAAAAAGTCACCGTGGAATTGTCGCAAATTAAAGCAGATGGCGACCTGAAACTCAATATGATTTTGGCTGATTTAACTGGTTCACCCAAAGCGCTGCAAAGCAGCGGTATTAGTGGTGACATCGCGATGACACAAGGTAAGCGCAAAGTGGTTGGCAAATTTGCCTCACCATTTAGCGGCAACCTAGAGCAAATGGTATTTGAGATCCCCAAACTGGTCGGACAACTAGACATACAAGACCCAACTTTACCCAATGGCGCGATTAAAGGCAGTTTTAACTTGGCCGCGCATGCCGATGTAAAAAAGGAGCTGGCCAATAGCCAATTTAATTTAAATGTGGCCGACACCAAACTTAATGGCGATGTGGCGGTGGCTAGTTTTAAACAGCCCAATATTAAGTTTAATTTAATTGCCGATAAGCTTAATTTGAATCAATTGCTGGGTAAAAGCAGTGCTGCTGCTAAAAAGCCTGCCACCAGCAAGGCCAGCAATCAGCCACCAGATTTATCAGCGTTAAGCACTTTATTACTGGACGGCAAAGTGAAAGTGGGCAGCATACTCTACGACCCCTATCGCTTGTCGGGTTTAAATGTGGCGATCAAAGCTGACGGTAAAAAACTGGCGTTGACTGGCTTGAATGTGAAGTTGGATGACAGCCAAATTAAAGGCAACTTTGCCATTAGCCAGTTTAAGCGTGCCTTATACACGTTTGATTTGGATATCGACCAGATCAATTTGGACAACTACATGGCGGCCAATGCACCTGCTAAAGCCGACAGTAGCGCTAGCAAAAGTCCGAGTCAATCAGCCGATAAACCATTAGATTTATCTGCACTCAAAGCGTTGAATGCCGAGGGCAGCATACGTGTTGGGCAGCTCAAATATGGCAAAACCAAAGCCAGCAATATCAATATTAAGCTGGAGGCTAACGGTGAAAAAGTAAACCTTAAACCATTAAGTGCTAAGGTTGATGATAGCCAAGTTCGGGCCAATGTGAACATTAGTCAACTCAGCAATCCTATGTTTAATTTTGATGTAAACATAGATAAGCTAGACGCCGACCGCTACATCGCCAAAAATGAGGCTGCCACGCCAACCAAGCCTGCCAACAAAAGCAGCGCTGATACACCGATAGATTTGAGCGCGCTAAAAAAGTTGAATGCCACTGGCGAAGCCAATATTGGCTGGCTTAAAATCGCCAACGTTAAAACGCAAAATGTAAAATTAGGCCTGCAGGCGGATAACGGGGTGGTCATGCTGCAGCCGTTTGCGGCCAATTTGTATCAAGGCAGCATGAGTGGCTCGCTTAAAGTCGATGCGCGCGCCACGCCGACGATTGTCTTTAAACAAAGCATGCAAAATGTAGCGATAGCGCCCCTTATGGTAGATGCCATTAATAACGATATGCTGGCTGGCACCGGCGCTGTCAATATAGAAGTGACCACGCAAGGCAATAGCGTTAATGCCTTAAAAAAAGCCTTGGCGGGTAACGCCGCCTTAAATTTGGCTGATGGCGCGGTGAAAGGCATTGATATTGCCGGCAGCATACGCGATATGAAAAACAAACTAAATGTATTGAAACAGACCACCGCGGATGCTGATAGTCGTAAGAAAACTGATTTTAGTGAGCTGACCGCAAGCTTTGTGATTAAAAATGGCGTGGCCCATAACGAAGACTTAGCCATGAAGGCGCCCATTTTACGACTGGGTAAAGGCGATAGCCGCGGCGACATTGATATTGCCAATGAGGCCATTAATTACACCGCCAAACCCACCATCGTTAAATCCTTGAAAGGCCAAGGCGGCGCCGAGCTTGACCAACTAAGCGGCATTAGTATTCCAGTCAAAATCACTGGCAGCTTTGCAAAACCTAAGTTTGGTATGGATTTAGCCGCGGTAGGCACAGCACTGGCGCAATCTAAGCTACTGGACAAAGTGGGCGGTGAAAAGGGTGCGGCGGTCAAAGAACTGATAGGTGGCGACAATAAAGTCGATGCGCTAAAAGGGCTGCTAGGTAAGAAAAAGGCAGCCGAAGCTGGTACTACACCTGCGACTGGCACTGCGCCTGCACCTGCCGGTGAAGCCGCGCCAACCAATACTGAAACTGCGCCACAAGAAGCCCCTAAATCGCTTAAAGAAAAAGCACTTAAAGAACTGCTTAATTTTTAATGCGTGGCTATGTCGCTTAATCTCAACGCACTGCCTACCGATTTACCTGTGCCTATGGATGATGGCGCTTGCCAGCATTTAATCGGCCTACGCTTACCGGATATTGCATTAAGCACAACGCGCGGTGAGGCAATCAATTTAGCGTCGATTGCTGGCTGGCTAGTGATTTACTGCTATCCGATGACTGGTCGTCCCAATGTGGCATTGCCTAAAGATTGGGACAGCATCCCTGGCGCGCGCGGCTGCACACCACAAGCTTGTAGTTTTCGTGATCATTACCAAGAGTTAAGCGCACTGCATATACAAGTGTTTGGCTTAAGTACCCAAACCACAGCCTACCAACAGGAAGCAGTAGCGCGTTTGCATCTGCCTTTTGCATTATTAAGCGACCACGACTTGCGCTGGACGCAGGCGCTTCACTTGCCTACATTTACAGTGGATGGTCAGCATTTGAACAAACGCGTGACCTTATTAGCCAAAGAGGGCGTGATTCAGCACACGTTTTACCCAGTGTTTCCGCCTGACAAAAACGTAGATGATGTGCTTGATTGGTTAAAGCAGCATGTCTGAATTTGCACAGCGCATTATCACTTGGCAAAAACTGCATGGCAGGCACGGTTTGCCTTGGCAAAATACGCGTGACCCTTATGCTATTTGGGTGTCTGAGATTATGTTGCAGCAAACGCAGGTGACGGCGGTCATAGGCTATTACCAGCGCTTTATGACGCGCTTTCCCACCATCGCCAGCTTGGCGCAAGCAACCCAAGAAGAAGTGCTGCAATATTGGAGCGGTTTAGGCTACTACTCACGCGCACGTAATTTGCACCATGCCGCGCAAACCATCGTGGCGCAGCATGGCAGCGTATTCCCACAGGATTTTGAAACCATACAAAGCTTAGCTGGTATCGGCCGCTCTACAGCAGCAGCGATAGCCTCATTTGCTTTTCAACAAGTGCAAACCATTTTAGATGGCAATGTAAAGCGCGTATTGGCACGCTATTTTGCGATTGAAGGTTGGCCGAGCAGCCCAAAAATTGAAAAACAGATGTGGCAATTGGCAGAAACCTTATTACCTAAAGATGATATGGTGGCTTATACCCAAGGCCTGATGGACTTGGGTGCAACACTGTGCACGCGCAGTAAACCGCAATGTGTAAGCTGCCCGCTACATGCGACATGTAGCGCTTATGCGCAGGGCTTGGTCAAGTTATTGCCAACGCCCAAGCCTAAAAAAATCAGCCCACAAAAATACACCACCATGCTGATTTTTAAAAATGGGCGTGACATCCTGTTAGAAAAGCGGCCGTCTAAAGGCATATGGGGTGGCTTGTGGAGTTTGCCGGAGATCGCCATGTCCGAAATCGCCAGCGAAGTGGCATTAACGCGTTTTGGCATAGAAGTGGAAGCGGAAGAACCGTTGGATGTGCTACAGCATGCATTTACCCACTATAAATTGGCCATCACCCCACAACCGTTACAAGTGATAGGAAAATTGCCAGCACACAGCGCAGGTCAACACATTTGGCTGCCAATAGAAGAAGCCATAGACGCGGCAATACCGACGCCAACGCGTACGATACTTTCGGGCTTATTAGTCAATGGCTAACCTTGTGCAACCGCTCGGCTGTTCAGTTAAGCGATTAACACAACCTAGGCTCGGCCATAGTTAGCTGGCAAGCGCTACCCACTTGCAATGACCTTACTACAGTCATTGCAAGCAGGCGCTAAAATCAAGTCTAAAGTGAACCGCAATAATTAAAACTAGCATTGACACTAAGAACGTGTCCATTTAGTCTTTAATTGCCTAGGCTTTCACAGCAGCTGACTTATTCAGCTGCTTTTTCGATGGCTTTGCCACCTTCTTGAATATCTTGGCCAGCGCCTTCCATGGTGTTACATGCACTCAAACCAAATACAAATGCTGTTGCGATCAACATGGCGGTTAATGCTTTTAATGTCTTGTTCATGATAATGACTCCCTAAAGTGATTGTGATTGATACGTGGCTCACTGTAAGGCATATTAGCTCGCAGCACTGTCGGTAAGCGGCTTATTGTGTTGTAAGAATTAGCTTACGTAATGTGCTAAACACTCATGGCATAAAAGTGAGCATACAAATCAACTATTTCAGCCAATAAAAAAGACAGCCTGAGCTGTCTTTTTTACGGCCTATTTCCGTATCACTACATCTGCCTGTTTACTGTGAATGCCTAGTGCATTCTGGATTGCAAGATACGGTCTGCCAACATCTGAAAGCGTGGCGAAACAAATTGCCGCGTTTGGTTACCTGTATCGGCAATTGAAAGTAACTCTTCTATCGCCGAACGAAAGCCTAACTCAAACAACCAATAATCTTCCGGGTTAATTTCGGTCTTGGTACCAGAATTAATATCCGCACATAAGCGTTCGAACGCTTCCATACATACATTACGTTCTGCCATAGTCGCCTCCTAGTTAAGTGCAATAAGATTCATCATAGCAAATAATAATCTAAGCAGGGAAACTGTCTAGGCTATTATTTCTGATCCCAGCTGTCTTCCCACATACAATGTTTGATTTTATGGCGGTTAGCAATCAATTCATCAATGCTAGGCTCATCATTTAAGGCACGTTTGATGGCTAATTTAGTCGCATCGTAATTGTTTTTGTACATATCGGCTTTGTCTAACTTACCTTCTTTAGCCAATGCTGCGCAACCTGGGTCTATCCATACCAAGCTGATAATACATAAATCGTTAACTTGGTCTTTAGGAATAATGCCTTCAATCACGCAATCCAAAATGGCATCCGCCGTCGCCGCTTGTACCAAACCACCAAACAACTCAATGTTGGCTGAATCTTTTAAAGTCACTTTTGGCACCATCATGCAAGCAGGGCGCACTAACTGGTTGATGTCACGCACGGCAAACATGGCGGTATGGCCTTTGCTTTGCGCCATCATGTTGGCAAACGCTTGACCCACTGGGCCATCGACAGCACCAATCAAAATTTCTGGCATGGCTGCTGTCACGTCTTTGCCTTCGGTAAATAGGGTGGCTTCGCCCGCTTTAAAAATAATTTTTGACATGCATATTCCTTTATTGAGAGTGAATGTATGAGACTGTGTGTTTAAAATTGAAGCACTATTATACAATTTTAGTGGCTTAACTTAAATATTAGGGCTTAACTTATATAGTAAGGATAAACATCAACGCTTTAAAAATTAAGTGTAGCCACTTAAGCGCTAATTTACAGCGTTAGCTGCATATCCACATGCCAGATATTGGCGTCTATATAAGCCTCACTGGTCACAACAAAACCAGCATTTTGATAAAACTTGATGGCATGCGTTTGCGATGAAATAGCAATGTGAGGCATGCCTAACTGTTGGCAAACAGCAATCGCATTATGTAACAACGATTGCCCTACACCTTTACCCCGCCAGGTTTTAAGCACCGCCATGCGACCAACGCGACCTTGTTTAAGGATACGCGCACACCCTATAGGCTGCTGCTGACTATCCAAAGCTAACAGATGTATCGCCTCGGCATCTTCTGTATCCCACTCGATATCAAGTGGTACGCGTTGTTCGACAATAAACACTTGCTCACGCACCGCTTTTAACAGCGCTTGCTGCGGGCTATGCCAAGAGACTTGTTCGATACTAAACTTTTCAGGGGTCATCACGTCTATTTTACAACGAATAGACAGCGTTAACGCAAGCCTAGGCTTGCGCTGGCATTGCATTTACCCGGCCTAACAGGCATTATGCTGGCTAGTCATTTATTCACTTTTTGAAAGTTTTAACATGCAAAAATACCAAACCACATTGGCTAGAGTGATGCTAGCCATCGTATTTTTAGGCTTAGTGTTGCTACGCTTAAGCGCAATTTTGTCTACGCCAGACGGCTATTTGCAATACCAAGTGACGTTAGGTCAGCTTGGCTTACCCAGTGTATTCGCACCCTTGCTCATACTGCTAGAATTGGTCGGTGGGCTTGCACTACTGGTCGGCTTTAAAACAGCCATCGTCGCACGCGTACTGGCGGTATTGGCCTTGTTCTTAGGCGCAGTATTAAGTCAAGTTTCGTTTGATTTATTCTTCTTGTATATCGGCATTGCGGGTGGCATGCTGTTGCTTAGCGTGCATCCACAGACGGCATTGAGTGTAGACAACGTTAAAAAATAAGCGAGTTGATGTATAACAGGCGATGCTATCTAGCATCGCCTTTTTATTAATACTTAAGTTATTCCCACTCTAACGCAGAAAATAAGGTATTCACATTGCGGCGGTTGGCAATCTCAAACAATAGCCACTGGTCTTTTTCACTGGCCGCGGCGCTAGTCATGGCTTGCTCCATACTGTCGCCTTTTTGTATGCTAGCGCGGATATCTCTTAATAATACCGTCAGGTAGCGCTGCTCATTCTCCAACGCTTTCATCCAGTCTTTGGTCACGCTACCATGACCCGGCACCACCTGTTTGACTGGGGAAGTTTTCAGCGTCTCTATGGCAGCAATTAAGCCTTTAATATCGCCTTCCACCACCGGGGTGCGGTCTATAAACAATAAATCGCCAGTAAATAAGGTACTGGTTTTGCTATCTAGCACAGAAATATCGGTATTGGTATGAGCATTGGGGTAGGGCGTCACCGTCAGCGTTCTATCGCCCAAATCTAACGTCATCAAGTCTTTAACATGCATGGTCGGCTTGACCAATACAGTACCGCTGGCATCGGAGCCTAAATACTTGGCATTAAGTTTATCGTAGGCTTCTTGGCGTAATTGCATGGCGTCGGCCAATTTGGCATGGCCAACAAAAGCAGGTTTATCGCCTAAAAAAGCGGCGTTGCCGTAAATATGGTCTGGGTGCACATGGGTGTTAATCACATACAAAATAGGTTTATTGGTGACTTTTAATATAGCCGCGCGTAGTTGTTGGCCTACTTTTAAGCTCCCGCCAGTGTCTATCACCGCCACGCCCTTGCTGCCCACCACAAAACTGATGTTACAAATGTCGCCCTGATAGCCAGTATCAATGTCTAAATGTTCGCCGTGGTGTACATAAATGCCATCGTCCACTTGTGCTATGTTAAACGCGGCTGGGCTTACGCCTGCATGCGCACAGGCGATTAGCATTAAGCTTAAAACAGACAATAAAAACGCGCGCATGGGGGGTTCCTTTTCATGATTTTACACAGTTCATATTCCTTAGAATACGCTAATATTAAGTGACCTAAGTAACAAATGTGCGTGACTACTGTCACAATAGCACTTTAAAAGTATCTTCATAAAAATGATTAAGGAGTCTGCATGCAGCACACTAACCGCTATACCAAAACCGCAATTGTCTTACATTGGCTGATCGCCATTGCCATTTTTGGTATGTTTGCCTTAGGTTGGTACATGAGTGGCATCCCAAAAGAAGCACCTAAACAAATGGCCTTTGATGTGTTTGACTGGGGCATTTATACTTGGCAATTGGCAGAAGAAGCCAGCCCACGTTCGTTTTATTTTAATCTGCATAAATCCATAGGCGTCACTATTTTGGCGCTGATTGCGTTTCGCATGTTTTGGCGCATTACCCACAAACCGCCCGCATTACTTACCAGCTATAAAGCGTGGGAACGTAAACTCGCCACTGGGACCCATCATTTTCTCTATTTGCTCATGTTCGCGCTACCCATTAGTGGCTTTATTATGGCCATTAACAGCAAATACGGCCTTAAATGGTTCGGCTTAGACTTTGTGGGCGGCTTAGACAATGAAGGCGTACGTGACGCCTTTAAAGAAGTACATGAAATTGTCGGCATCATTTTATTGGTGGTGCTGATATTGCATATAGGCGGCGCACTTAAACACAAGTATGTGGATAAAGACACCACCATGCAACGCATGTCACTTAAATAAATGGCATATTGAATATAAAAAAATCCCGCTTTTGCGGGATTTTTTATTGAAGCATGGTTAACTTAAATTAGCCGTGGTATTGCGGACTATACGCTTTCACTGCGGCTATCATGGCACCGGCATTTTCTGGAGGTGTCCATTGCGTAATGCCATGGCCTAAATTAAACACGTGACCATTACCTTGGCCATAGCTGGCTAAAATGCTGGCCACTTCTTTTTCGATGGCCTCTGGCGTCGATAACAAAATGGCTGGGTCCATATTGCCTTGCAGCGCAACTTGATGGCCTACGCGGCTACGCGCTAGCCCAATATCCACTGCCCAATCCAAGCCTAAGGCATCGGCACCAATCTCAGCTTGCGCTTCTAACCATAAGGCGCCGCCTTTGGTAAACACAATGCTAGGCACAGTGCGGCCATCGGCAGTTTTGGTTAAACCTGCCACGATTTTTTGCATGTAATTGAGTGAGAATTCCACATAGGCATTGTGTGACAGTGCGCCACCCCATGAGTCAAATATCATCACCGCTTGCGCACCGGCGGCAATTTGCGCGTTGAGGTATTGAATGATGGTTTGCGCGTTGACCTCTAAAATATGGTGCAGTAATTCTGGGCGGGCATACATGAGTTTTTTGGTATTCAAAAAGTCAGTGCCGCCTTTGCCTTCCACCATGTAAGTCGCTAACGTCCAAGGGCTACCAGAAAAACCAATCAGCGGAACGCTGCCGTTTAGCGCTTTACGTATGCTGCTTACCGCATCAAACACGTATTGCAGTTTAGCCATGTCCGGTACTTCTAACGCACGAATAGACGCTTCATCACTGGCGGTGCGTTCAAACTTTGGGCCTTCGCCCTCGGTAAAGTACAAGCCCAAGCCCATGGCATCTGGCACGGTTAAAATATCTGAAAACAAAATGGCGGCATCTAATGGGTAACGCGCTAATGGTTGCAGCGTTACTTCCGTAGCAAATGACGGGCTTTTACACAGCTGTAAAAAGCTACCAGCAGTTTTACGGCTTTCGCGATACTCGGGTAAGTAGCGACCAGCTTGACGCATCATCCACACTGGAGTGTAGTCGGTTGGTTGGCGCATCAGCGCTTTTAAGAAGGTGTCGTTAATCAGTGGGCTGGTCATGGTGGGCTTTAATTGAAAAGATAAGTTAATACGAATAGATAGGATGAAGGACAAGGCGCACAGCACGCAAAGACCGAGACAGTACATTAAGTACGGCGAGGTATTGAGTACTGCGCAACACAGTCATTCGCCTATCGATTTGTATTAACGAGGTAAGGTGCTAGTGCCCATTAAGTATTCATCTACCGCACGTGCCGCTTGACGTCCTTCACGAATCGCCCACACCACTAACGATTGGCCACGACGAATATCGCCTGCCGCAAACACTTTGTCTTTACTGGTTCTATAGCAGCCTTCGCCATCGGTGGTGGCTTTGGCATTGCCGCGATTGTCTTTTTCTACGCCAAATGCATCCAACACTTTTTGTAGCGGTGACACAAAGCCCATCGCCAATAACACTAAATCGGCTTTCATGATAAATTCTGAGCCCGGCACTTCAGACATTTTGCCGTCTTTCCATTCCACACGTGCCGCTTTTAAGCCCACCACTTTGCCGTTTTCGCCCATCAATTCTTTAGTCATGACAGACCAATCACGGTTTGCACCTTCTTCATGTGAGCTAGACGTACGCATTTTTAGCGGCCAGTTAGGCCATACTAACTCTTTGTTTTCTTTGGCTGGCGGTTGTGGCATCAGTTCAAACTGGCTAATGCTTAAAGCACCGTGACGGTTTGAAGTACCGACGCAGTCAGAGCCTGTATCGCCGCCACCGATTACCACCACATGCTTATTGGTAGCCATAATGCGGTCAGGGATACTGTCACCAGCCACCGTTTTGTTTTGTGGCGTGAGGAAATCCATGGCAAAGTGTACGCCGTCCAGTTCACGACCGGGCACAGGTAAATCACGTGGATGCTCAGCACCACCGGCCAACACCACTGCATCATAAGCACCCACTACATCGTCGGCCTTAACATTTTCACCGACGTATTGATTGACTTTAAAGGTCACGCCTTCAGCTTCCATCTGCGCCATGCGGCGGTCAATGTGCGTTTTTTCCATTTTAAAGTCTGGAATACCGTAACGTAACAAACCACCAATACGGTCATTTTTTTCTAATACAGTCACATCGTGCCCAGCACGCGCCAGTTGTTGCGCTGCTGCCAAGCCTGCAGGGCCAGAACCCACCACCGCTACTTTTTTGCCGGTTTTATTCGGGTTAATCTGTGGTGTGACCCAATCGTTTTCCCAGGCTTTATCAATAATGGCATGCTCGATTGATTTAATACCGACTGGGTCGTTATTAATGTTGAGCGTACAAGCCGCCTCACAAGGGGCTGGGCAGATACGGCCAGTAAACTCAGGAAAGTTATTGGTGGAATGCAGTACATCAATGGCACTGCGCCAGTCTTGCTGGTACACCAAGTCGTTCCAATCCGGAATAATATTGTTGACTGGGCAGCCGGTAGTACAAAACGGAATACCGCAATCCATACAGCGCGCACCCTGCTGTTTAGCTTGGTCATCTGTCAAATGCAATACAAACTCTTTGTAGTTTTTTACGCGATCCGGCACCGGCAAGTTTGCCTCGGCCAAACGTTCAAATTCCATAAAACCCGTTACTTTACCCATGCTCTAAGCCTTTATCTCGTATCTTTAACTTTTATGCCGCTTGTTTTGCAGTCGCCGCAGCCAACTCGGTCAGCGCACGCTTGTACTCGTTTGGCATCACTTTGACAAATTTGGTTCTTGCATTCGACCAATCTGCCAATAATGCTTTTGCACGTGGACTGCCGGTTAAGCTAGCATGCTGTTCTATCAATGTTTTTAATGTGATTTCATCGGCTTGATTCATATGCTGAATTTTGCCTACATCGGCATCGGCTGGTTCCACTTTTTCTAGCGTCACCATGCTCATATTGCAGCGTTTAGCAAACATGCCATCAATGTCATACACATACGCCACGCCACCGCTCATGCCAGCAGCAAAGTTCTGACCGGTTAAGCCCAGCACCACTACAGTACCGCCTGTCATGTACTCGCAACCATGGTTACCCACGCCCTCAACCACCGCGGAAGCGCCAGAATTACGCACACAGAAACGCTCACCCGCCACGCCGCTGAAATAGCTTTCTCCAGTCGTCGCGCCATACATCACAGTATTACCGACGATGATATTTTCATCGGGAATACCACGGAAAGTCACTGGTGGTTTAATCACAATGCGACCACCACACAAACCTTTACCGACGTAATCGTTGCCTTCACCGGTTAACTCAAAGCTAATGCCATGCGCTAAAAACGCGGCAAAACTTTGACCGGAAGTCCCAGTAAATTTCACATTGATGGTGCCGCTAGGCAAGCCAGCCGCGCCATAACGTGACGCCACTTGGTTAGACAACATGGTGCCTACGGTACGGTTGGTATTGGTAATCGGCAATTCAATGTTAACTATTTCACCGTTTTCAAGCGCCGGTTTAGCCAATGCAATCAGTTGATTGTCCAGTGCATTCACCAAACCATGGTCTTGCACATCATTGTTTTTGCGGGACACGCTGGCTGGCATGGCAGGCAAGTGGAATATTCTGCTGAAATCCAAACCGTTGATTTTCCAGTGCTCTATGCCGGCTTTCATATCTAACAAATCGGCGCGGCCAATCAAATCGTCAAACTTAGCAATGCCCATGCTGGCCATCAGTTCACGCACTTCCTCAGCCACAAAGAAGAAGTAATTGACCACATGTTCAGGCTGACCAGTAAATTTCTTACGTAGTTCAGGGTCTTGCGTCGCCACGCCGACCGGACAGGTATTAAGGTGACATTTACGCATCATGATGCAGCCTTCCACCACCAGCGGCGCTGTGGCAAAGCCAAACTCATCCGCGCCTAGTAATGCGCCAATCAATACGTCACGGCCGGTTTT
>DASWSZ010000119.1:0-3839 GCA_036402395.1 Methylophilus sp. | reverse complement strand
TACCTATAATTAAAAAATCTACAATAGCCCAAAACAACTTTTAATTTTCAGTGGCAGCGCCTGATGTTACACCTTATAGCAACGTATATTGGTCAATATCGGTTGACCTTAAATACGCGCTTTTGCAATTTAAATACAACTACTTATCAGTAAGCACGCTTACGATTGCTATAAAGCTTCTACACTATACTCCACTGAGAAATTGTGTGTACGGCCAGGATTGATGACGACTGAATTTTCCATGGCATTGGCCGATTCCACGCAGATGGTTTTGCGCCACTCGTCAGCATTGCCCATATCACCCAAGGCATGCGCTTTTTCTTCCCATGGTGTCCATACCACGGTGGTATTGCTACCGGATTTAGACACGCGAATTAAGCGATTAAAATCAGAATCATGGACGATGCAATCGGCACTATGGTTTAAGTAAACACGGTCAAACTCACCATTGAACTTAAGCAAGCTATGCTCAACGTGACGCTCGTACTGTCTAACTTTATCGGCGTACAAACATTCTTGCAGGCCGGTAATACGTACTTTTTCAATATCACTGATATTAAGATAGGTGTGAAAAGCCTCGCCTATCATAAAGGGATGTGCCGCTTTATTGGTGGTGGCCAAATCAATTTTGAGGCGGCGGCCTATGGTCAGCATGAGCGTCAACACATAAGGATACGATAATTGGCGTTGCGCTTCTGGCGTATGCATCATTTGCAAGGCAATGCGCGTGGCCCCAGTGTAGGTGCTATCAGCATCAATAAATTGCCACGGAATCACACGCGCAAAGCCATGTGGGCACAAAGTACTATCGGTGGGATGTGCACCAAACCAGGGCCAACAAATGGGTACACCCCCCCTAATGGAGCGGCCTTTGACATAGCGCGCATGGTCTGACAGCCATAATACGGGTTGCTTTTCGGTTTTAGGTTGCCATTGAATGACCTGCCCGCCTTGCAAAGCAATTTTGGCTTTGGCAAACTGGTTATCCACTTCAATATACTGCAAACCGTTTTCATCTTCAGTAAATTTCAAATGCGGATGTGCCACTGTATTTTCCAAATTAAGCTTGCTGGCTAAAAGAATATCTTCAATTTCGTTAGTTGCCATCGTTTAGTTTCTTTCTATTTGTGACACATCACGTACGGCGCCTTTTGCTGCAGAGGTACTCATGGCAGCATAAGCGCGCAAGGCGGGCGATACTAAGCGCTCACGATTATGTGGCTTCCATGCTAGCTTGCCTTTGGCCTCCATATGCGCACGGCGGTCGGATAACACGGCATCGCTCACCGCCAAATGGATGGTTCGATTAGGAATATCAATTTCTATGGTATCACCCTCTTCTACCAAACCAATGGCGCCACCTTCAGCCGCCTCTGGTGAGGCGTGGCCAATACTTAGCCCGCTAGTACCGCCTGAAAACCTACCATCTGTGAGTAAAGCACAATCCTTGCCAAGGCCTTTTGATTTCAAATAACTGGTGGGGTACAACATTTCTTGCATGCCAGGGCCGCCGCGTGGGCCTTCATAACGAATCACCACCACGTCGCCTGCCACTACATTATCGGCCAAAATAGATTCTACGGCGGCATCTTGTGATTCAAAAATGCGGGCACGGCCAGTAAACTTAAGGATACTGTCATCCACACCTGCGGTTTTCACAATGCACCCATCTAACGCAATATTGCCGTACAGTACCGCCAAACCGCCATCTTGGGAATAGGCATGCGCTTTATCTCGAATACAACCTTCAGCGCGGTCTGCATCTAAATCAGGCCACAGCATGGATTGACTAAAAGCGATTGTAGTTGCAATGCCACCCGGGGCGGCGCGAAAGAATTTCTTGACGTCTTCATCGGTGGTGGTGGTAATGTCCCATTTTTCTAAGGCCACATTTAAGCTAGGGCTATGCACCATCGGTGTATCGCCATGTATCACACCAGCACGGTTCAGCTCACCCAAAATACCCATGACGCCACCGGCACGGTGCACGTCTTCCATATGGTATTTAGCGGTGGCAGGAGCCACTTTGCAAACACAAGGCACATGACGCGAAATACGGTCGATGTCTTGCATGGTGAAATCCACACCGGCTTCATGTGCCGCTGCCAGCAAATGCAACACCGTATTGGTTGAGCCCCCCATGGCCACATCTAAGCTCATGGCGTTCTCAAATGCTTTAAAGTTGGCGATAGAACGCGGCAATACAGAATAATCGTCTTGCTCGTAATGGCGTTTGGTAATTTCAACAATTAAACGGCCCGCTTGTAAAAACAATTGCTTACGCGCACCGTGTGTGGCTAAGGTAGAGCCATTACCTGGCAAACTTAGGCCTAAAGCCTCAGTTAAACAGTTCATGGAGTTGGCCGTAAACATGCCTGAGCATGAACCACAGGTTGGGCAGGCAGAACGTTCAATTGCATCGGACTCTTCATCCGACACTTTGCTATCAGCCGCTGCGACCATGGCATCGACCAAATCCAATTTATGCGTGTTGCCAGCCCAATTGACTTTACCCGCCTCCATCGGTCCACCAGACACAAATACCACCGGGATATTCAAGCGCAATGCTGCCATCAGCATGCCAGGCGTAATTTTGTCACAGTTAGAAATACATACCAGCGCGTCGGCACAGTGCGCATTGACCATATACTCCACGCTGTCTGCAATCAAATCGCGGCTAGGCAAGCTATACAACATACCGCCATGACCCATGGCAATGCCGTCATCGACAGCGATGGTATTAAACTCTTTAGCGACACCGCCAGCGCGTTCAATTTCACGCGCCACCAGTTGACCCATGTCTTTTAAATGCACATGACCCGGCACAAATTGCGTAAATGAATTGGCGACGGCAATAATCGGTTTAGAAAAATCATCATCCTTCATGCCAGTGGCACGCCAAAGTGCGCGCGCACCTGCCATATTGCGGCCTTGCGTGGTAGTGTGGGAGCGATAAACTGGCATGTATAACCTTTAAACAATTAAAACGTATAATGACGCATATTTTACCGTATTTCTGAGACGACTAATGCTAACTCACCCACAATTTAACCCTATCGCCTTACAAATTACAGATAAATTTGGCATCCACTGGTATGGCTTGATGTATTTAATCGGCTTTTTGGCATTTTTCCTACTTGGGCAATACCAAATCAAACATAAACCTTGGTTTGGTTGGACCACCAAAATGCTGGATGATGCATTATTTTATGGCGCACTCGGTGTGATTTTAGGCGGCCGTATAGGCTATATGCTGTTTTATCAATTTGCTGACTTATTGGCTAATCCACTGAATTTGCTGAAAATTTGGCAAGGTGGCATGAGTTTTCATGGCGGCTTTTTGGGTGTGTTGGTGGCGATGTTTTTCTTTACCCGCAAATATCCACAGCCTTGGTTAAAAATCATGGATTTTATTGCTCCCTTGGTACCGCTGGGCTTAGGTGCTGGCCGCATGGGTAACTTTATCAATGGTGAACTATGGGGTCGCCCCACCAACAGCGATTACGGCATGATATTTCCGCAAGTGGATTTAATTGCACGTCACCCATCGCAACTGTATGAATTTGCCTTAGAAGGCGTGGTGATGTTTGCGCTGCTGTGGTGGTTTTCTAGCAAGCAACGGCCGATTGGTCAGATTTCTGCATTATTTTTAATGTTATACGGCAGCTTTAGGTTTGCCGTGGAGTTTACCCGCGAGCCCGATGCGCATTTAGGATTATTACAAATGGGCTTGAGCATGGGGCAATGGTTAAGTTTGCCTATGGTATTGATGGGTATTTGGATGTACAGGGCGGCGCAACAAGGCCGGTTTAAGGCTTAAGCATACCTACTAAATGACC
>DASWSZ010000118.1:0-5020 GCA_036402395.1 Methylophilus sp. | reverse complement strand
GTAGAAGACCTGAGTAAAAGCATCCAGTTTTATAACACCTTATTTGGCGCTGCGCCGACGCTGCAAAAGACGGATTATGCTAAATGGATGCTGGAGGACCCGCTGGTAAATTTTGCTATTAGCCAGCGCGGGGCAAAAGTGGGGCTAGACCATATTGGTATTCAAGTGGAGTCTGATGCAGAGTTATCTGATATTCAAGCTAGGTTAGAAGCCGCCGATATGCAGCTGCTAACAGAAACAGGCACCACTTGCTGCTACGCCAAATCCGATAAACATTGGGTGCAAGACCCGTCAGGCTTAGCTTGGGAGACTTACCACACGTTAGAAAGCGCCCCTACTTTCAATGCCAGTGCAGTACCCAGTGTGTCCGCCTGTTGCGCGCCTATATCGCAAGCGGTGCAGTTTATGACTAAGCGAACCTAATACTATGACTAGCTTAAACACGACTGCCAATGACAAATCCATCCCGGCCATGGGCAGCTTTGAACGCAACCTCACTTGGTGGGTGCTGGCGTGTATCGTGGTAGGCATAGGCTTGGGTGAGTTATTGCCTGACTTTTTTCAAACAGTGGCCAGCTTAAAAGTGGCCGAAGTGAATATGCCAGTGGCGCTGTTGATTTGGCTGATGATTATTCCTATGTTGCTGAACATTGATTTTAGCGCCATGCGGGATGTGCTACAGCATACGCGCGGCATAGGCGTCACGCTGTTGATTAATTGGGTGGTCAAACCATTTTCTATGGCCTTGCTGGCGTGGCTGTTTATACGCCATTGGTTTGCCGACTATTTGCCGGCCGACCAAATCGACAGTTATATTGCCGGCTTGATTTTACTGGCAGCAGCCCCTTGCACCGCCATGGTGTTTGTCTGGAGCAATTTGTGTGGCGGCGATGCGAAGTTTACGCTATCACAAGTGGCCATTAACGACGCCATTATGCTCGTCGCATTTGCGCCCTTGGTCGCGCTATTGCTGGGATTGTCTAGCATTAGCGTGCCGTGGAATACGCTGTTTATTTCGGTCTTATTATTTATTGTGGTACCTGTAGTATTAAGCCAATTACTACGCAAACGACTAATGGCCCAAGGTCAGCAAAGCTTTGCCGTCATGCTTAAGCGTTTGCATCCCATTTCACTGGCCGCGCTGCTCATCACACTGGTGCTGTTGTTTGGTTTTCAAGGCAAGCAAATATTGGCGCAACCGCTCATCATTGCCTTATTGGCTGTACCTATTATTATCCAAGTGTATTTTAATTCTATGCTGGCGTATTGGCTCAATAAGCAATTTAAAGTGGCGCATTGCGTGGCGGGGCCGTCAGCGCTGATAGGTGCATCTAACTTCTTTGAGTTAGCCGTGGCTACCGCCATTGCTTTATTTGGCTTTAATTCTGGTGCGGCGCTAGCCACCGTGGTCGGTGTGCTGGTGGAAGTGCCTGTTATGTTGTCAGTGGTGGCGATTGTGAATGGCAGCCGCCATTGGTATGAACACTGAGTAAGAAAAACTTAAATGACAACGTTATAAATGCCTCCTAGTTTAATGAGGTGTACTGGCGTTTTAAAAAAAGGGTGATATGCAGATTTTATTTTTATGTACCGGCAACGCTTGCCGTTCCATCTTGGCCGAGGCCACCTTTAATGCGCTCGCCCCGGCAGGCATGCGTGCCATGAGCGCTGGCAGCCAACCCACTGGTGTTGTGCATCCACGTTCTATTGCGCTATTACAACGTAAAGGTATTGCCACAGAAGGTTATCACAGCAAGTCATGGCATGACTTGCCCAGTACCCCAGATATTGTGATTACGGTATGCGGCAATGCCGCAGGTGAAACTTGCCCGGCGTATTTAGGCAACGTGATGCGCGCGCATTGGGGGGTGGCCGACCCAGCCAAAGCCACCGGCACGGAGGCTGACATTGAAGCAGCGTTTGAGCTGGCCTATGCTACATTGCGCAGACGTATAGAGGCGTTTTTAGCAATGGATTTTCAACAGACGACAGACCGGCAGGAACTCATCAGGCAGCTCAATCTGATAGGCCAGTTATAGCGTTTTTGTAATTAAATGTTTAATTGCTAGGGTGGCATACACTTTAATTGCTTGCTGGCGAATCATCCTTAAGGTCTGTCTGCCCAGCATTCATATGGCTAGTCAGCTGGTGTAAGGCCTTTTTAAGCACGGTAAAATCCTGTTTAGATAAGCCGGTTTGTGCTTCAACACATTGTTGCACAGGCGCAACGTCATGCTTTAGATGGTGGCCAGCCTCGGTAAGGTTGATGATGACCACGCGTTCATCGTTTTTACTGCGATTGCGTGCCACAAAGCCAGTCGTTTCTAAGCGTTTGAGCACTGGCGTAATGCTGCCCACATCCAGTTGCAAGCGTTTGGCGATGTCACTGACCGTGCAGGCATCGTTTTCCCACAGCACTAACATGATGAGATATTGGCTGTAGGTCAGGCCAAATTTATCTAAGTCATTGCGGTAAGCGCGTGTAAATGCATGCGTGGCCGAGTACAGTGCAAAACATAACTGATGATCCAATTTAAGGTTGTCGTAATGTTCCATAGTGCAGCCTTCATTCAAAACATAAATACTAACTGAGTTTGCTATTTTTACAACGAATAATTCACCTACTTGTAATGATTGCACACTGTTAATAGAGATTCGTTGGCTAGCGTACAAACAGGCTGTGTTAATGCGCTTACTTTAAGAGATTAGACGTAACACCATTAAGTTATATTCAATACGATCAGGTCAGATAGACCTATTTGCAAGACAGGACATTACCATGCAAAAGCCAGCCATGCCGCCAGATGAACTTACCAGAGTTGATACTTTAAGGGCGCTGAATATTTTAGATACTTCGCCGGAAGAACGCTTTGACCGCATTACACGTTTAGCTAAACGTATGTTTGGCGTACCAGTAGCCTTAGTCAGTCTGGTGGATGCTGACCGCCAGTGGTTTTTATCTTCGTTTGGTTTGGATGTAAAAGAAACGTCGAGAGATATCTCGTTTTGTGGGCATGCGATTTTAGGCGATGATATCCTCACGGTGCCTGATGCTGCGCTGGATCCACGCTTTAATGACAATCCTTTGGTGACTGACGCGCCCAATATCAGGTTCTATGCCGGTTGTCCGATTAGTGTGCCCAACGGCAGCAAGCTTGGCACGTTGTGTTTACTTGATCAGTCACCGCGTGAGTTTGATGAGGAAGATAAAATATTGCTGCGCGACCTTGCACGCTTAGTAGAGCAAGAAGTGGTCGCGGTACAACTGGCCACTTTAGACGAACTCACCATGATTTCTAACCGACGCGGTTTTGAAGCGCTGTCCAAACATGCGCTGTCATTATGTAATCGGGTTAATGGCACGGCCTGTGTGTTATTTATTGATTTAGACAAATTTAAACCGATTAACGATACCTTTGGCCACGCTGAAGGCGACTTTGCGCTACAAGTATTTAGCAATCTTTTACGCGATGTGTTTAGAGACTCTGATGTCATTGGTCGCATAGGTGGAGATGAGTTTGCCGTCTTGCTGACCATGACTTCCATTACAAAAACGCAAGAGATTGTGCAGCGCTTACAACAAGAAGTGACAGCCTATAATCAAAAAGCGGCCAGAGGTTATGACCTCGCGTTTAGCTATGGTGTGGTTGAATGTGATAGCCAACAGCATGACACCATCAATAGTTTATTAGATGCAGCAGACCAACTGATGTACAAGCAGAAAAAAACTAGGCAGTGACAATGGCTGGCAAGTCAGTAGGTGATTTTGTATAATTCACAATATGTTTGTGCACTTGGTAATTGTTGGTTGATGATAAAGTTAACAAAAAATACGCTGAGTAAGCAGCATTCAGCGGTAAATAGTTAAGATAAGTGAGTCGGGGGTAGTAATGATAGAGGTTGTAAATTTTGTACCAGTAGGGTGCAAAGAGTGTAGAGATAAAACTAAGCTAGGCATTGATTTTACGATGGCTTTCCAGCCAATTGTCGATATCGCCAATCACTCTATTTTTGGATATGAGGCATTGGTCAGGGGCGTCAATAACGAAGGGGCTGACTTCATTCTTTCGCAACTCAATGACAGTAATCGTTACAGATTCGATCAGGCTATTCGCGTCAAAGCCATTGATCTGGCCAAGCGATTAGGCTTGCAAGGGATGCTCAGTATTAATTTTTTGCCCAATGCCGTCTACAAGCCAGAAACCTGTATTCGCGCTACCTTAGAGGCGGCGGCCGAAATGGATTTCCCCACGGATCGCATTATGTTTGAGGTGACTGAAGGTGAAAAAGTCCTCGACAACGACCATTTGCGCAATATTTTTGTTGAATATAAAAAGCACCGTTTTACCACCGCCATTGATGACTTTGGTGCGGGCTATGCTGGCTTAAATTTATTGGCCGATTGGCAGCCCGACATTATCAAGCTAGATATGTCGCTCACGCGCAACGTTAATAGTGACAGGGTCAGGCGCGCGTTAGTATTTGGCATTATTTCTATCTGTAAAGAACTGGGTATTAAAGTCATCGCCGAAGGCATAGAAACGGTAGAAGAGTGCTTAACCTTGGCCGATGAAGGGGTGACCTTGTTTCAAGGCTATCTATTTGCGCGTCCTGGGTTTGAATCGTTACCGGCTATTCCTGACGAGATTTGGCCTTTGGTCAAAAACCGTCGCGTCAAAGACCGCCGCTAGTCGCCAATGCGCATTGCTACGCGCTGAATAGCGCCTGTAATGGCGTCATCAGTGCAGTCCCTGTTACTGAGGGCGCACTCATGATAATCAGCAGTGTGCTTTCATGAAGAGTGATAGCGTGCTTTTGTAAGCGTGGCGTATTATGAATACATACGAACAAGACATACCGTCAGTTCAACCTAACAACACTTTGGAGAAATATTATGTGGACAACACCAGCAGCTACAGAAATGCGTTTTGGCTTTGAAGTAACAATGTACGTTATGAACAAATAATTAATCATTGATGATTAATCAAAAGCCTAGTCATTAATTTGACTAGGCTTTTTT
>DASWSZ010000117.1:0-3421 GCA_036402395.1 Methylophilus sp. | reverse complement strand
TACCTTCTACGGTAGAGTTCAATATCAGCTGGTTTTGTAATTCGTTTAACCTAAACTTGTTTTCAATAACGGCTATTTCGTGCTGGCGCTGCGCTTTGGCGTATAAAATAATGGTTTCCATAGCCAGATAGGCCAAATCTTGCAGCGCTTGTATGTCTGCTGGGCTGAGTGTGCGTGGCGCAAAATCAATCACACATAAGGTGCCAATATTGTAGTTTTCCGGCGTTTTAAGGGGAATGCCTGCATAAAAGCCAACGCCGTTGTGTTGAATTAAGGGGTGCTGTGCCGTACGCGGGTCGGTTTTGGCATCGTTCACAATATACGGCGCATCGCCCAAAATGGCGGATGCGCATAGGCCGGGGTGTAGCTGATATTCCGTCACATTAGTACCAAAGTGCGATTTAGACCATATGCGTTCGGCGTCGACCAAATCCACCAGCGCAATAGGCATGCCCAGCAGTCTTGCTGCCAATTGCGTAATGGTGTCTAGGGCGCTATTGGGTGGCGTGTCCAATAACTGGTAGCTGCGCAAAGCCAACAGCCGCGCCATCTCATGGTTGGCGTCCGCAGACAACACTTGTCCTGATGGTTCTAATTGCTTCACGTTGCTTGGTCGATATCAGTGTTCACATTAATAGCCTCATATTACTTGCTGCACTAACTATTCAATTGCAAGGTTAGCAGGCATAAGCAGTGGCTGTTGTGCGTTTAACACGCGTTGGTATCACAGCTGACTGTAGCTTAGCCCAGACTGACTAATGCACACCCTGCTATAACTAACACGCGCAAAAAGCACAGCCAGCACCGCAAATTGTTTTAGTGGCACATAAAATGCTTACTTTTACAAATTTAGTGCGCTTATAATTCACATATGCTGGTAAATTATTATTATAAAAAACTCCTAGCCTCATTGCATAGTCACTTCAAGTCTTTGCTGTATGCGCTGCTGTCTTTGCTGCTGTTTTTAGCGGTATTTACCCTATTGATAAAAGCGGAGCAGGACAAAGCAGAAGCCAAGGCGGATATGCGCGCCGCCAATTACGCCAACCTATTAAAGACGCAAGTAGACCGGGATTTGAATGCCTTGTTATTTATCTCGGCAGGGATTTCTAGCTACCTCAATGCCTATCATCACGAACTAGATGCGCAAAAAATTCAAGCCATCTTGCTGGATTTACATAGCCGCTCCAAGCATGTGCGCAATATCGGCATCGCGGTAGGCTATCGCATGACTTACGTGTACCCCATCAAAACGAACGAGAAGATTATTGGCGTAGACTTTAGAACGCTACCGCAGCAGTGGCCGCAAGTAAAACAAGCCATTGAGACACAATCCGGCGTATTGGCTGGCCCACTCAACTTGGTGCAAGGCGGCCGTGGACTCATCTATCGCTATCCAGTATTTATTGATGGTCGCTACTGGGGCATTTTGTCTACGGTAATCAATACCGATAGCTTTTTGCAAGCGGCGTTTAGCAATCTCAACGATAAAGAGTACCAGTTTGCCATCCGCGTCAAAGAGAGCGACAACACGTTTTATGGCGATGCGCGCTTGTTCAATCATCCCAACGCCTTTATTAGCGTGAGCGATGTGCCAAATGGCAAGTGGGAATGGGCGATATTACGCACCGCTGAACCGAGTGCCAGCCTGATTAATTTAGCCAAATTAATGGGCGGCTTGATCAGTGTGTTATTGGCGACTGGCGTATTTTTCTTTTTAAAAGAGCGCAAAAACCTCACCTCGCAAGCCATGTACGACAGCCTGACTGGCTTGGCCAACCGGCGACTGCTCAACGACAGAATGGGGCAGGCACTGGTGCAAGCCAAGCGCTTTAAACGCATGATGGCGGTGATGTTTATTGATATTGATTACTTTAAAAAAATCAACGATAGCCATGGCCATGACTTTGGTGATGAGTTGCTAAAACTGGTCGCCATCGAACTAAGCAGCTGTATTCGTGATGTAGACACCTTAAGCCGTCTTGGTGGCGATGAGTTTGTGATTGTGCTAGAAGAGATCAGCCAACTAGAAGATGTGCATAGGATGGCGGACAAACTCATGCAACGTTTTAACCAGCCTGCCATCATTTTGGGCAAACCGGTCGCCATCACCCTCAGTATTGGCATAGGCATTACCACTGGAGAGCAAACACAAGAAAGCTTGAAAAGCTTAATGAAAAAAGCCGATATTGCCTTGTATGAAGCCAAAGCAGCCGGCAGAAATGGCTACAAAGTGTATACCGATAGTTAGTCAGCACAGGCATACAGGCTAGCGCTGCCATCGCAACATTTGTAAATCCTGTGTACAATCTAACTCAAAAGAGAGATGAGCAGATGACCCAATTTCACAACATAGACCCAATGGCGCTGACCGCGCTGATGGCAAAGCCTAAACTGCTACTGATAGACGTGCGTAACGAGGATGAAGTGGCCAGAGGCATGATTGCGAACGCCATCCACATTCCTCTGTCCATGCTAGCAGTGGAATACCCTAAACTGGCCGACAAAGATGAGATTGTGTTTTATTGCCATAGCGGTGTGCGCTCAGCCATGGCAGCAGAATTTGCCATGCAGCAGGGGACTGCGCAAGCTTATAACCTCAGTGGTGGCGTGATTGCTTGGGCCAGAGCAGGTTATGCATTCGTTAACAAATAACAATCAATAGGCATATTGTATGGACTTTACTAAAGAAGTAGACGCAACCCACCTGAATTGTCCGCTGCCAATTTTGCGCTGCAAAAAGGGCTTAAACGAACTATTGCCGAATCAGGTGCTAAAAATCATGGCCACCGACCCGGGTTCGGTGAAAGACTTTGAAGCCTTTTGCAAGCAGACCGGCCACGAGTTATTAGCGCAAGACTTAGTGGACGACGTGTTTACTTTTTATATCAAAAAACGCCCGCACGGCAGTCATTAAATCACCAGCGCAGCTAAGGCCCATTCTCAATCACTCATGCATCATAAGTCATTTGGCTGCTCGGCTAAATAAAGCGGTGCATCAATACCACAGCTAGGCTTGCTGTTCTGCCAGCTCGCGCAACAACTCAGCCACATCCCATTCACAGCCAGCACAACCTGATAAAGCGCCGGTTTTTCTAGAAATTGCTTCCATGTCTAACCCAGCTGCAAACATGCGCTCAATATCACCACGTGTGGTGCCGCTACATAAGCACATCACCTCGTCTGCCAAATCGTCGTTTTCTGTCGTCATCGCTTGCTCTATTACTTAAGTGTCTATCAATTAGAATCTGTCACTAAGGCGCTATGGTTTAAGCGGCTATCGCGAGTGATAGCCGATGTATTTTAACGCTGATGCCTTGTTATCGCTAGCGCAGCACACTTACATAGCGCCACTGCCCACCAGCAACATCAGACTATTTCATAGTACACTTTAGCTTACTGCATGTGCTTAATGAATAAC
>DASWSZ010000116.1:0-4079 GCA_036402395.1 Methylophilus sp. | reverse complement strand
GCCGTCCAACCCGTACGGCTTATCTGCAGCGTGTGAACGACATTGCCAATCGCCAAAGAGGCGCTGACCGACTTGGTTGCGCGAATGTAGCGCATGCGTTTGCTGCTATGCCAGCGAATGATAAGTTGCGTATCGTGGCCGAAAAAGCACCCAATATTGGCATTGTCACTGCTTACAATGACATGCTGTCTGCGCATCAACCGTATGCCACTTACCCCGATATTATTAAACATGAAGCGCATAAATATGGCGCCACCGCCCAAGTAGCGGGCGGCGTACCGGCCATGTGTGATGGCATTACGCAGGGCGAGCCGGGCATGGAGTTGTCATTGTTCAGCCGCGACACCATTGCCATGAGTACCGCTATCGCGTTGTCACATGATGTGTTTGATGCGGCTTTGTTGCTGGGTGTGTGCGATAAAATTGTGCCAGGCTTATTGATAGGCGCTTTGCATTTTGGCCATTTACCTTGTGTATTTGTGCCAGCTGGCCCGATGAGTACCGGCATCGATAACACCTCAAAATCTAAAGTGCGTGAAAAATATGCGCAAGGCTTGGTTGACCGTGCTGAATTATTGGCTTCAGAATCAGCGGCCTATCACGGCGCTGGTACTTGTACCTTCTATGGCACCGCCAATAGTAATCAGATGTTGATGGAAGCCATGGGCTTGCATGTGCCTGGGTCCGCCTTTATTCACCCGCATGATGGCATGCGCGAGTTGCTGACGCGTGAAGCCGTCAAAATGGTGTTGGAAAACACTAAAAAGGAACATTTTACGCCGATTGGTAAATTGGTCGACGAGCACGTGATCGTGAACGCCATGGTGGCGCTGTTAGCGACAGGCGGTTCAACGAATCACTTGATTCATTGGGTGGCGATTGCGCGCGCGGCTGGCATTATTATTGACTGGACAGACTTCTATCATTTGGCCAAAACTACGCCATTGATTGCCAGCGTCTATCCAAACGGTAAAGCCGATGTCAATGAGTTCCAAAATGCGGGTGGTCCAGCGTTTGTGATTCGTGAACTAATTGATGCCGGTTATATGTACCCGGATGTGTTTACGGTGGCTTACGGTGGCTTACGTGACTACGGCAAAATTCCGGCGCAGGAAGACAATAAACTGGTATGGAAAGATTTGCCGAAAGAAAGTGGCGATGAAACCATCGTCCGTTCTGCTGAGTTTCCGTTTAATGAATCTGGCGGCTTAAGATTGCTCAAAGGCAACTTGGGTCGCAGTGTGATTAAGATTTCTGCCGTGCCAGAAGACCGCCATATTATTGAAGCGCCAGCCATCGTGTTTGACGCACAAGAAGAGCTGCTAGAAGCATTTGACCGTGGCGAGCTAGAGCGTGACTTTATTGCTGTGGTGCGTTTCCAAGGGCCTAAAGCCAATGGTATGCCAGAGCTACATAAACTCACGCCACCGCTTGCTGTATTGCAAAATAAAGGCTTTATGGTGGCGATTGTCACCGATGGTCGTATGAGTGGCGCTTCCGGTAAAATTCCAGCAGCCATCCATTTAAGCCCTGAAGCCTCGGCCGGTGGTGCATTAGCGAAAGTACGCACAGGTGACATCATTCGTCTCAATGCCAAAGTGGGCATGGTCAATGTGCTGGTGGACGAAGATGTGTGGGCGGAACGCGAAGTAGAAGAGCTATCTGATGCAAAACGTCAACACAATGCGCATGGTATTGGTCGCGAGCTGTTTGGTGGGATGCGTAGGAATGTACTCTCGGCCGAAGAGGGTGCGGTCACTTGGTTATAGCTGTTTGAAAATTTAATTTAGGCGTTGTTATTTTCGCTTGCCGTACTTAAATGTACTGTCTGCGCTCAAATGCCTAGCCTAAATTTATTTTGAAACAGCTTATGTGATTACAAAATAGAACACTTTAATTTTCGTATGTGGCTTTAATACAAAATAATTAACCCATCGAATTTTGTGTATAAACACTTAAGCTTCATTAAAAAATCGTCATTATTTAAACATCATTTATTTAGGTAAAAATATGAGTACATTAGATTTAGCAAACCATGGTCCAGTCATTCCAGTCATTGTCATTAACCGCGTTGAAGATGCTGTGCCGATGGCTGAGGCCTTATTAGCCGGTGGCATTAAGGTGTTGGAAGTGACATTGCGTACTTCTTGTGCGCTGGCGGGCATGGAACAAATTGCTAAACATGTGCCGGATGCGATTTTAGGTTCAGGCACTGTGCGTAACTTAAAAGACGCGCAAGCCTCGCTTGATGCAGGTTGTAAATTTGCGGTGAGCCCAGGCTATACCAGCGAGTTAGGTCAGTTTGCACGCAAAATTGGTTTACCGTTATTGCCAGGTGTTTCAACGGGTTCTGAAATCATGATGGCGAACGCCGATGATTACTACTTTTTAAAATTATTCCCAGCAGTAGCGGTAGGCGGCATTAACTTACTCAAAGGCTTTGCTGGCCCATTTGGCGATGTCAAATTCTGTCCAACCGGCGGTGTGACTGTGGATTCAGCGCCACAATTCTTGGCCTTACCAAACGTGGTCGTGTGTGGCGGTACTTGGTTGACCCCTGCCGATGCCGTAGCCCGTGGTGATTGGGCACATATCACCAAATTAGCCAAAGAAGCTAGCGCCATTAAAGCAGCGTAAGCAGGCTAGCGCTATAATGAAGGCTTTATGCTCGAGCATAAAGCCTTTTTTGTTAATTAAGTTGGGAATAGATTTGCTAGATGTCACACATTACAAGACCATTGTATTTGATTGCGATGGCGTGGTATTGGATTCCAATGTCGTTAAGACCGAAGCGTATTTTCGTACCGCTATAAATTTAGGCGCAACCGATGCGCAAGCGCAGGCTTTAGTCGATTATCACGTCAAATTAGGCGGCATTTCGCGCTACCATAAGTTTGAATGGTATTTAAAAGAAGTGTTACATCAGCCCGTCACAGACGCTGCCATACAAGCATTACTTGATGAGTTCTCTAAAGAGCTAAAAATCGGCTTGGCAGAATGTCCCATCGCAGAAGGGCTGGAAGAGTTACGCGCACTGACCAAATCCGCCAATTGGCTGATATTGTCCGGCGGCGATCAGCAAGAAATCCGCGATTTATTTGCAAAACGACTATTGCCTTCAGGCCAAGTGCTGGCCAGTCTGTTTGACGGTGGCCTATTCGGTAGCCCAGACAATAAAGACACGGTGCTGGCACGCGAAATTGCCAGCGCTAATATCCAATTTCCCGCCTTGTTTATTGGCGATAGCAAATACGATTACGAAGCGGCTAATCAGGCGGGCTTAGACTTTGTGTTTTTAAGTGATTGGACTGAAGTGCCGGACTGGCAGGAATTTTGTAAAACGCATAAACTTGAGGTCAATTTAAATATAAAATCACTCTATGCATCATTGGGTTAAACAACAACTCTATTCAAGCACCTTATTGTCTCAACAAGCATTTGATCAAATGCTTGAGCACGCTACCGTGCTAGAGCAGGATGAACTTGGCATTAAGGTAATTCAGCTAGCCACGGGTGAAATACTCAAAATATTCAGAGTCAAACGTTTGTGGAGTGGCGCGAACATATTTTCTTATGCAAGACGTTTTTACCGAAATGCGAGTCGACTACAGGCATTAGGGATACCTAGTATCAAAACTGAAAAGCTTTATCACTTAGAAAATCCGTACGAAACCGCTGTGCTATATCAGCCTGTCCCTGGTAAAACCATTAGACAATTAATTGCTGCGCAAGACACCCCCTTGGCGCTAGCCGAGGCTTTAGGCAATTTTATTGCACAATTACATCGTAAAGGCGTGCACTTTCACTCTTTACACACCGGAAATGTTGTACTAATGCCAGATGGAGCCTTGGGTTTAATTGATATATCCGACCTAACGAGGTACCCTTGGCCTTTATTTTGCAATACGCGCGCCAGAAGTTTTAGGCGATTGTGTCGCTATCCAGAAGACATTCAAAAGCTAGGCTTTGCTTTTTGGCAAACGCTACAACAGCATTATTTTCAATCCAGCCAGCTTAATAAACATTGTGAGTTAATGATTAAAAAGACCATCCTTCAAATTGGTGTGTTTTAGGTGCCA
>DASWSZ010000115.1:0-5314 GCA_036402395.1 Methylophilus sp. | reverse complement strand
TTAAAGGCTTCCGTAAAGTCTTGCGCCATTAAACGCCGGATTAGCTGGGCCTTGAGGTAATAAGCATCGTAATAACCCGCGCTTAATACATAAGTACCAATCAAAATGCGGCGCTTCACTTCCGCGCCAAAGCCTTCAGCGCGGCTTTTCTTGTACATATCCATCAAGTCATCGTACTCAGCAGCGCGGTGGCCGTAACGCACGCCATCGTAACGGGACAAGTTGGAACTGGCCTCCGCCGGCGCCAGCACATAGTAGACCGGGATAGACAAACTGGTGTTAGGCAATGAAATATCCACCATTTCCGCGCCTAACTTTTTGTACTCTGTAATGGCGGCTTCTACTACGCTGGCCACACCTGCATCTAAGCCATCCGCAAAGTATTCTTTAGGCAAACCGATGCGCAAGCCTTTAAGTGGTTGCTCGCCAGTCATCTTATCTAAGCCACGCGTGTAATCTTCTTTGGGGCGATCTAAACTGGTGGAATCACGCGCATCAAAACCGGCCATGACGTTCATCATCAAAGCGCAATCTTCTGCTGATTTTGCCATCGGCCCTGCTTGATCCAAGCTAGAAGCAAATGCAATCATGCCGTAACGCGACACTAAGCCATAAGTTGGTTTTAAGCCAGTAAAGCCGCACAAACTGGCAGGTTGACGAATCGAACCGCCAGTATCGGTGCCGGTTGCAGCGGCACAAAGCCTAGCAGCGACCGCCGCTGCCGAACCGCCTGAACTACCACCTGGTACGCGATCAAAATCCCACGGATTTTTAACGCCACCAAAATAGCTGGTCTCGTTAGAGGAGCCCATGGCAAATTCGTCCATATTGGTTTTGCCTAAATTCACCGCGCCCACTGCATCAAACTGGCTAATCACATGCGCGTCATAGGGCGCCACAAAATTGGCCAACATTTTAGAACCACAAGTCGTCGTCCAGCCTTTGGCGCAGAAAATGTCTTTTTGCGCAAATGGAATCCCGGTCAATGGCTGCGCCTTACCCGCCGCAATCAAGGCATCGGCTGCTTGCGCTTGGGCTAAGGTTTTGGCTTCATCTAGCGCAATATAGGCATTGATGTGTGGGTTGTATTGGGCAATACGCTGCAAAAAAGTCTGCGTGATTTCTACGCTAGAGGTCTGTTTACTCGCCAGCATATGGCTAAGCGTTTTAAGGCTGCTGTTAATCATAAGGGGCTTAATGTTTTCGATGACTATGTTAGGTAGTGACTTTGTGAGTAATGGCTATGTATTCTTTGACTTGAGTCGTTATTCAATGACTTTAGGTACCAGGTATAAGCCAGCCTCTGTCAGGGGTGCAATCGACTGAAATAACTCACGCTGATTGGTCTGCGTCACCACATCCTCACGCAAGCGTTGTGACAAGTCTTGTGAGTGCGACATAGGCGTAATGCCAGTGGTGTCTACTGCTTGCATTTGCTCGATTAAGCCCAATATACCTGAGAGCTTAGTGAGGGTGGCTTCAGCCTCTTGCGCGTTAATTTCAATGCGGGCTAAATGGGCAATCCGTTGGATGTCTTGTGTGTTGAGCGCCATACTTTATTTTCTGTGAGTGTTTTAAACTATCTGCAATTACTTCTTAATTTTAGAGGCAATTTACGTTATTATACCTTGATTTTAATTCGCGACTTTAGTTGCGAGTACAGTAAGTCTTCAATATCAGGATAAAAAATGTTCGGTTCAATAAACAATTATTTTTCTAATGATTTAGCCATCGATTTAGGAACTGCCAACACGCTGATTTATGCGCGCGGCCGAGGCATAGTATTAGACGAACCGTCCGTTGTTGCGATTCGATTAGAAGGTGGCCCAAATGGCAAAAAAGTATTATTGGCAGTCGGGTCAGACGCCAAAGCCATGTTAGGTCGCGCACCTGCCAATATTCAAGCCATCCGCCCGATGAAAGACGGCGTAATTGCTGACTTCACCATTACCGAGCAAATGCTCAAATACTTTATCCGCAAGGTACACGAATCGCGTTGGTTTTCGCCTAGCCCACGCATTATTATTTGCGTACCGGTCGGCTCCACCCAAGTAGAACGTCGCGCCATTAAAGAATCGGCTGAGCGCGCTGGTGCAAAACAAGTATTTTTGATTGAAGAGCCAATGGCCGCGGCGATTGGTGCTGACATGCCGGTAGCCGAAGCGACCGGCTCTATGGTGGTGGATATTGGTGGCGGCACTACAGAAGTCGGCGTGATTTCATTGGGCGGCATTGTCTACGCCAAATCTGAACGCGTCGGTGGTGATAAATTTGATCAAGCCATTATTGACTATATTCGCCGCAATTACGGCATGCAAATTTCTGAGCCTACCGCGGAAGCCATTAAGAAAAGAATCGGCTCTGCATTCCCGGGCTCAGAAGTATTAGAAATGGAAGTGACTGGCCGTAACTTAGCTGAAGGGTTGCCACGTAAATTCACGATTTCGAGCAACGAAATTTTAGAAGCGCTGACCGAGCCATTAAACTCTATCGTTGGTGCTGTCAAATCGGCACTTGAACAAACCCCGCCAGAACTAGGCGCTGATATTGCCGAAAAAGGCATGGTGATTACTGGCGGCGGCGCGCTGTTGCGTGATTTGGATCGCCTACTGATGGAAGAAACCGGCTTGCCAGTGATTGTGGCAGAAGACCCACTGACCTGTGTAGCGCGTGGTTGCGGCCGTGCGTTAGAAGATATTGACAAGTTAGGCAACGTATTTGCGCATGAGTAATTTGTTAACGCTCCCTTCATCCATACTGTTACGCTGGCATGCTTAAGGGTGTCCACCAAAAACTAGAACCCCAAGAATCCGTCGCTTTCTTCGTCCGTGGACCCAGCCCATTTTCCAGAATGATGTTTTTTTGTGCGCTGTCCATCGTGCTGATGGCGGTGGATGCACGCTTTGATTATCTATCACAATTGCGGCAGACCTTTATTGCCGCGCTGCATCCCCTAGAAGTGATTGCCAGCACCCCCAGCGAGTGGGGTCGTAATATCAAAAGCTATTTAACTGCGCATAATCAACTGATTAAAGACAACAATACACTCAAAATACAAGCGGTAGAGCATAAAGTCATGCTGCAACGTTTGAGCACCATTCAAGCAGAAAACACGCATTTGCGTAGCTTATTGAAAGGCAGTGCGCCCATCATTCCCAAAGCGATTTTAGGTGAAATTTTGCATATGGGTCGCGATCCGTTTAGCAATGTGATTGTGGTCAATCGCGGCAGTACCCATAGCGTTAAGGCGGGTCAAGCGGTGGTGGATGCCGATGGCGTCATTGGTCAAGTCACGCGCGTGTTTCCATACAGCAGTGAAATCACGCTAATTACTGATAAAAACTTGTCCATTCCTATCCAAGTAGAGCGCAACCAATTGCGCGCCATTGCGTTTGGAGCAGGCAAAAGCAGCACGCTAGACTTACCCTTTTTACCGACCAGTGTAGACATTAAAGTCGGCGACAAATTAGTCACTTCTGGCATTGATGGCATCTACCCGGCAGGCTTAGCGGTCGCCATGGTGTCGCAACTCAAACAAAGCCCAGACTCACCATTTGCCAAGATAGTGGCCAGCCCCACCGCTGGCGTTAATAAGCACCAGCATTTACTGATTTTAAGCATGCCTGAGCCTATTGCCAGCACAGCCGCCACCGAAAACAAAACTGATAGCTCCAAGTCCGATAGCGCCAAAACCGATGTTGCCAAACCACCTACGAAAGTGAATACTGATGCGGCCCGCTGATATCACCACCGTATTCATCACCATGCTGGTGGCATTGATTTTCCAACTGTATCCGTGGTCTGGCCAAGGCGTGATTCTGCGGCCTGATTTTCTGTTTATCGTGACGCTGTATTGGGTGCTACGTGCACCTAACTTGTGCAACGTAGGCGTCGCTTGGTTTGCCGGCTTAATTGTAGATTTATCCACTGGCAGCTTAATGGGTCAACACATGCTGGCGTTTGCTTTTACCGCCTATTTGGCTTTGTTGTATCAGCGTCGTTTAGTACTGTTTAACCGCTGGCAACTGTCTGGCTATGCGCTGGCGCTGATTGTGGTTGAGCGCATGATCGTGCTATTTTTAAAATTATTTGCCGATAACGAAGCCCCTGACTGGTCTTACTTATTGCCCATCATCACCAGCTTTATGTTGTGGCAACTGATGGTGGTTACGTTTGGCGCGCCGACGCGACCCAAGCACCATTAGGCACACTGAATTCGGTCACATGGCGTATAGTAGAGAACTCAAAAACTACCAAAATGAACAACATAATTTTAAAATTAGGCTGTTCATTTTAGGACTATTTGTGACCTTGGCGTTTGCGACACTGGCGGCGCGTTTTTATTACCTACAGGTGTTTCGCTACGAGCACTATCACACACTAGCAGAAAGCAATCGCATTTCCGTGGTACCGATTTCGCCCAATCGCGGTCTGATTTATGACCGCAATGGCGTGGTGCTAGCGCACAATTTTTTTGTTTATACCTTAGAAATAACACCGGCCAAGTTAAAAGACTTAGACACCACCATCGCTGAACTGGCGCAGTTGGTGGAAATCAGCACGGTGGACCTTAAACGCTTTAAAAAACTTAAAGCACAAAGCCACGCTTTTGAGAGTATCCCCATCCGTACCCATTTAAACGAAATCGAAGCGGCCAAATTTGCTGTCAATGGTTACCGTTTTCCTGGCGTCGATTTAAAGTCACGCTTATACCGTCATTACCCTTTGGGCACGCTGGGCACGCATGCCATTGGCTACATTAGCCGTATTAATGAAAATGACCTGAAAAAACTCAAAGAAGACAATGTCATCTCCAATTACAAAGGCACAGACCACATAGGCAAGGGTGGCGTGGAGCAATTTTACGAGCGCCAGTTGCATGGCACCACCGGCTTTCAGCAAGTAGAAATTGACGCCGATGGCAAAGCCGTGCGCGTGCTGTCTAGCGATGCGCCCACCTCGGGCAATGATGTGGTGTTGTCCATAGACGCTAAATTGCAGGCCATTGCCGAGCAAGCGTTTGGTGAACGCCGTGGCTCCATGGTCGCCATCCAGCCCAATACTGGCGAGGTATTAGCGTTTGTCAGCATGCCCAGTTTTGACCCCAATTTGTTTGTCGATGGGATTGATTACGAAAACTGGAATTTGCTGAATAACTCTTTGGATAGACCGCTGATTAACCGCGCCCTCAAAGGCATTTATCCACCAGGCTCAACTTTTAAGCCATTTGTGGCACTGGCCGGGCTCGAAGCAGGCAAGCGAGCGCCACCTTACAGTATCCAAGACGCAGGTTACTTTACGCTACCCAACAGCC
>DASWSZ010000114.1:0-2002 GCA_036402395.1 Methylophilus sp. | reverse complement strand
AATAGTCTATGACAATGTACCTGCAAACTTGCGCGACCGCCCTACTTTGGTCACCACACTGAATATTCAAGGCCCGGCGCAACACAATATAGAGTTGAATTACTTAACAACCGGCTTAGGCTGGAAAGCAGATTACGTGGCTGAGCTGAATGCCAAAGAAGACAGTTTGGATTTATCTGGCTGGGTGACGCTCACCAACACCAGTGGCGCGACCTATCAAAACGCTAAATTACAATTGGTGGCGGGTGACGTGAATCGTGCGCAAGAAAACATGCGGCCGATGGTAAAAGCCATGCGTAGCGAAGCCATGATGGACAACGCCGCACCGATGACGGAAGAATCGCTACTGGAATATCATTTATATACGCTGGAACGCCCTACCACCGTGGCAGAAAATCAAACCAAACAAGTGGCCTTGCTATCTGCGCGCGGCATTCCTGCACGTAAAGAATTGGTACTGCGTGGCGCCGATTACTATTACCAATCACAATTTGGTGACCTTGGCAGCAAGCTTAAAGTGGGCGTGTTTGTGGAGTTTGACAATAAAGTAGCGGCTAATTTGGGCATGCCGTTACCTAAAGGCATTATGCGCGTGTATAAAAAAGACACGACTGGCCAAGCGCAATTTGTCGGTGAAGACAATATAGACCACACGCCTAAAAATGAGACCGTACGCTTAAAACTGGGTGAAGCGTTTGATGTGACCGCAGACAAAAAGCAAACTGACTTTAAAGTGCTGCCGCGCCCAGCCAAAGGGCAAAACACTTACGAAAGCGCTTTTGAAATGACACTCAAAAACGCCAAAAAAGAAAAAGTGACGGTGATTGTGCAAGAACCCATCAGCGGCGACTGGAAAATTCTCAGTGAAAATCAGCCGCATAACAAAGCCAACAGCCAATTAGCCACATGGAAAATTGAAGTGCCAGCGGAAGGCCAAGCTAAGTTAATTTATCGTGTGCAAGTCAAGTACTAGTTCTGAATATTAGCGCTCAACATTCGCACGGCTGTTTACTCTAGCTGCACACCTGATTAACGCCACCATTAGAAAATACGCCATTGAACACTGCATCCACCAAATTTGGTACACTTTACTTTATTCCAGTCACCCTTGGTGATAACCATATTCAACGCGCGCTGCCACATGACGTCATCACACTGGCACAAAGCTTAGATGAATTTATCGTCGAGAATGAAAAAACGGCCCGTCACTTTTTAGCGGCTTTGCCTCACCCCAAGCCTATTCGTGATCTCGTCTTGCATAGCTTAAACGAACATACTCTTGACAAAGACTTACCCACCTTACTTAAGCCATTACTCGCAGGTAAACACATAGGCCTCATGAGTGAAGCTGGCTGCCCTGGCATTGCTGACCCCGGCGCCAAGCTGGCTGCACTTGCCCATCAAAAAAACATACGCGTGGCACCGTTGGTGGGGCCTTCGTCTATTTTGCTCAGCCTGATGGCCAGTGGCTTAAATGGGCAACGTTTTAGCTTTTTAGGCTATTTGTCCACTGACAAAACCGCGCGCGTCCAACAGTTGAAAGAGCTGGAAAAACGCGCCCGCAGCTACAACGAGACGCAATTATTTATTGAAACGCCTTATCGCAACCAGCACTTGCTAGACGATATTTTGGCAAACTGTCATGCCGAAACACAATTGTGTATTGCCTGCAATATCAGCTTAGATGAAGAATACATAGTGACTAAACGCGTTAAAGCTTGGAAACAAACCACGCTGCCAGACTTACATAAAAAACCTACGGTATTTTTACTACTGGCTTAGGCCAAGCTTAATTGATGGTAAAACCTTCACTGAGTTTAAAGCGAGGTTTGAGCTTAGGCGGATACTTTTAATTGGCGCTTTACCGGCGCATAACTGCGCCTATGCACAGCGGACACGCCATGCTGTTGCAGCGAGGCTAAATGCGCAGCTGTAGGATAGCCTTTATGCTTTGCAAAGCCATACATCGGATATTGCTTGTCTAACAAGTAGAGCTCAGCAT
>DASWSZ010000113.1:0-8716 GCA_036402395.1 Methylophilus sp. | reverse complement strand
GATTATCTTAGATGATGGCAGTACTGACGACAGTTTAGCCATTATACGGCGCTTCGAAAAAATTGATGACAGAATCAGAGTTTACAGCTGGGGTAATAAAGGCATTATTGCAGCTCGTAATGAACTGACGGCTTTGGCAAGGGCAGACATCATAGCGAATATGGATGCGGACGATTTGTCTATGCCAACTAGGCTTGAAAAGCAATATGCCTATTTTCAAGCCCATGCTGACTCTGTAGTCGTGACATCTCCTGTTTTACTTATCGATGCAGATGGCGCGCCTATATGTAAGTTCTGGGATCATCCCAATCATGAGGCAATTGACCGCGGTAATTTAGCTGGTGGCGGTGCTTTTATATGTAATCCTGCATCAGCCATTAGAAAGTCTGCATTAATATCGCTGGGCGGTTTTCGGTCTGAAATAGAATGGGCAGAAGATATTGACTTTTTTTTAAGAGCTGCTGAAATTGGTAAAATTGGAGTAATTCCAGAAGTGTTGTTCCATTATAGACAACATTTGACAAGTGTAGGTTATGCAAAAAAGAAGAAACAGTTCGAGTCTATGTGGCTAGCTGTGCAGCAGGCACGGTACAGAAGAGGTATGCCTCAACTAACTACTAAAATGGAGATTGCTGATGAGTCACTGCAAACTATTTATTTGAAGTGGGGTTGGTGGGCATTGAATGCGGGTAATTTAGGTACTGCATTTAAATATGGGTTCAAGACTCTACATGACGAACCTTTTAATTTTGATGCTGTGAGGCTTTTATTTTCAGCGTTCAAAGCTAGTATGTTCAATTTTTTACCATTTAAAAATAAAGCTTAAACTCTATTTATGATTGAAGGTGGCGTATGCGTTTAGATGACCAGCAAGAAAGTAGCAATGTTGAAGACCGGCGTGGTAGTGGCATGCGCGCAGGCGGTAAAGGCATAGGCATCGGTACCATAGTGCTAGCGTTAGTAGCGATGTATTTTGGCGTAGACCCGGCGTTGGTGGTGAATATGGGGCAAGGTTTGCAGCAAACGGAGACGGTTGAAGCTAAGCCTATACCTAAAGATGATCCGATGGCGATTTTTGTAGCTAAGGTATTAGGCAGTACTGAAGTCACTTGGGATAAGATTTTCCAGCAGTCAGGCGAGCAATATCCAGCGCCTAAGTTGGTATTATTTAGTGGCCAAACGCCAACAGCCTGTGGAGCAGGTCAAGCCGCGATGGGGCCATTTTATTGCCCGGGAGACCAAAAAGTCTATATTGACTTAAGTTTTTATCAGCAAATGAAAGAGCGCTTTAATGCTCCGGGTGATTTTGCCCAAGCCTATGTGATTGCGCATGAGGTCGGCCATCATATTCAAAACCTAATGGGCACGTCTGAGCAAGTGCAGCGTGCACGACAAAGTGCGCGTAGCGAAGCGGAAGGCAATCAATACTCGGTACGTTTGGAACTGCAAGCCGATTGCTATGCAGGCGTGTGGGCACACCATGCCGACGGTGCTAATCGCATTTTGGAGCCGGGTGATGTGGAAGAAGCCATGACCGCGGCGGCGGCCATTGGAGACGATGCCCTACAAAAGCAGGCTCAGGGGTATGCGGTGACGGATAGTTTTACCCATGGTACTTCACAGCAGCGTATGCGTTGGTTTAATCAAGGCTTGACCTCAGGTGATGTGAGAAAATGCGACACCTTTAATGTGGCGGCGCTTTAAAAAAATACGCAGGTTAAATTAAAAAAATGCCTAATCAAAAAAAACTGAGTGGCCAAGGTGTGCGACAAGGTGTGTGAGTTACCAATGAATTTAGAAGAAACCTGTATCAGTTCTGCAACGATTGCCAGTGGCGGCATGCTGACGGTTAAGCGCGATCAGGTGAGCTTGCCCAATGGTCAGCAAAGTCAGCGTGAATATGTGGTGCATCCGGGTGCGGTCGTCGTTGTTCCACAATTACCTAATGGATGCATTATTTTTGAGCGTCAGTTTAGGTATCCCTTACATCAAGTATTTATCGAGTTGCCGGCAGGTAAGATAGATGCGGGTGAGGATGTCCTAGTCACCGGTCAACGCGAGTTACAAGAAGAAACGGGCTACACCGCGCAACACTGGGTTAAGCTTGGTTTGGTGCACCCTTGTATAGGCTATTCTAATGAAGTGATTCATATTTATTTAGCGCAGCAGTTAACTGCTGGCCAGCATCAGCGCGATGACGATGAAGCGCTGGAAGTGTTTGAGTTAAGCTTGGCTGAATGCATGCAAATGATTGTTAATGGTGAGATAACCGATGGTAAAACCATTGTTGCGATGCTGTTGGCAGAAAAGTATCTAGCGCAGCATGGCTAAAGTGTTAATCATCGGCTGCGGTGATTTGGGTACCGCAATTGCCGTCAATTTACATCAGGCTGGTCATCAAGTGATAGGTGTGCGCAAAAGTGCAGAAATGTTGCCATTGGGTATGCAAACTATTCAGGCTGACATTTTGCAGCCAGCTTCATTACTACCTTTAAAGTCAATGCAGCCTGAGCTGCTGATTTATTGCATTGCTGCCACCGCACAAAGCGATGAAAACTACCATCAACATTATGTCGTTGGTTTGCAAAACGTTTTGGCTACACAGTATGGGAATACGCAGTTGCAACACGTATTTTTTGTCTCCAGCACCCGGGTCTATGGGCAACATACGGATGCCATCATCAATGAAGATACGCCGGCAATACCATCTGATTTTGGTGGCGAGCGTTTATTGCAGGCCGAGCAAGTACTACATCATTTTCCTGCGCCATCCACGGTATTGCGTTTATCTGGCATCTACGGCACAGGCCGCTTATATTTGATTAATATGGCGCGTGATAGAAGTCGCTGGCCAGTTGAAAATCACTGGAGTAATCGCATACACCGTGATGATGCGGCTGCATTCATCGCCTATCTAGTTCAATTGGCCGCTGCCAAACAAGGATTACAGCCTTGTTATATTGTCACTGATGACCTGCCGACCCAGCAATATCAAGTGTTAATGTGGATAGCGCAACAGCTAGCCTTGCCAGTGGACGATGTTGTTGTGCCTAGCGTGACGCAGGGTAAGCGCTTGAGTAATCAGCGCCTGCGTGACACAGGGTTTTCTTTGCAGTACCCCACTTATCAACAAGGCTATTTGCCTTTGCTATTAGACTAAGCCTATGTATAAAGTCATCACTGTTATATTGTTATGTTGTGTATCAGCGTTGCATGCTGAGGAGCCCTTGGCATTTGCCGATTGGTTGACGCAACTGAAAGCAGAAGCGCGAGAAGTTGGTATTACTTCACGCACAGTAGAGCTGACCTTTAAACATGCCCAGCTATTACCACGTGTCGTTCAGCTAGACCGTTCACAGCCAGAATTTATTTCTACTTTTCTAAGCTATATTAGCCGTCGCGTGAATCCTAGTATGGTAGACAAAGGCCGTAGCATGCTACAGCAACACCAAGCGCTGTTGGATGATGTTGAGTCTCAATATGGTGTGCCTAAGCAAATATTGGTGGCGTTCTGGGGCTTGGAAACCAATTACGGTAAAGTACAAGGCGATTTTAACTTACCCTCAGCTTTGATGACCTTGGCTTATGAAGGCCGTCGTGCCGAGTTTTTTAGAAATGAATTGTTTAACCTGATGCGTATCGTCGATGCCAAGCACAACACAGTTAGCCAAATGCGTGGCTCATGGGCTGGGGCGATGGGGCATATGCAATTTATGCCATCTACTTTTATCCGCCATGGTGTGGATGGGGACGACGATGGGCGCATCAATCTATGGGGTTCTTTACCCGATGCTTTTTACTCGGCGGCCAATTATCTGGCCAAGGCTGGCTGGCAGCCATTGGTGCCGGTAGCCGCGCAAGTTTCTTTGCCAGATAGTTTTGACTATGCACAAGCGCAGTTAAAAAAGCGTAAGCCTGTGGCTGAGTGGGTGAGTTTGGGTGTCAAGGTGCCTGATGAGTGGTTGGCATTAGAAAATACCGCCATTTTATTGCCGCAAGGACGTCGAGGGCCAGCATTTATCGTATCGGATAATTTTGATGTGGTGATGGATTGGAATCGCTCCGTCAATTATGCGTTGGCGGTTGCGCATCTCACGCAGCAGCTAAGTGCGGATAGCCCCATTGTGCTAAAGGCCCAAGTAGAAACCGAGGCATTGAGTTTTAATCAAATGTGGGCGCTGCAAGGCCGCCTAAATGAGCTGGGCTTCGACAGTGGTAAGCCAGACGGTTTCCCGGGCTTAAAAACGCAAGAAGCGATTCGTTTGTACCAAGCCACAGAGAACTTACCACAAGACGGCTATGCCAGCCCCAGCTTGTATCAGCGCTTGCTGAACAATTAGGTGATTGGTATTAAATCAGCTGCTGATCGCGCGTTCTAAACCAGCCGGTCAGGCTTATGCGCTCGCGCTTGGCTGGCAGTACTTCATGCCAAAATTTAGCCGATAAAAATAATACCAAACGTCCGCCAACTGGCAGGATATCTTGATAAGTCTCTTCTGAAAGATACAGCCTTAGCGCACCGCCATCATCGGCTTGCCAACTTTCATTTAAATACAATATAGAGCTTAGTTGGCGCGCTTGCGGCTGCGTAGTGTGGCCATGGTTAAATTGATCTAAATGTTTTTGGTAGCCTGCACCTAGCGGATACAGGGCTAAATGCGTTTCTATCTCGTGTAAGTTCATAAACAAATACTGATTGAGCGCAGTTTGTAAGTGTTTAATCTGCGCATAATAAGCCGTAATCGAAGGGTGTTCACTGGTCTCATCCAGCCAAGCAATATGGTCGCCACGGATGGCTTGATTATTTATAGCCTGTTTGCCGGTACGCGCATTTGCCAGTGTGCCGTTGGCCCAACGTTGGCGTGCTTCCGCAGCTAACGCGTTGATGTGTGGAGGATCTAAAAAATCGTCGACAATCACATAGCCTTGCTCGGCTAGCGTATTGATTAATAGCTCTAAATCGAAGTTGGGAGTAGAAGTGTGCATAAACTTGCTAAATTATAGCAGGCTAGATTTGCGCCCACGCGCATAATCGGCTAGAATTCGCCCTCTTAAGTATTTAATAAGAATTAAATTTTAGGCGGTTAGCTCAGTTGGTTAGAGCGCTTGGTCGACATCCAAGAGGTCAGCAGTTCGAATCTGCTACTGCCTACCAAATACACTCACAAAAGCCGTTATCATTAACGGCTTTTATTGTTTAAGCTTTTCAATTGATTGCGGAAATATTATGCCAAATATTCGATTACCAGATGGCTCAGTAAGACAATTTGATGCGCCTGTGACGGTGGCAGAAGTGGCCATGAATATAGGCGCGGGCTTAGCCAAGGCGGCGCTGGCAGGTAAAGTAGGCGATAAATTAGTCGATACCAGTTACTTAATTGAAGTTGACAGCGATTTAGCGATTATTACCGATAAAAATCCTGAAGGCTTGGACATCATTCGCCATTCCACCGCGCACTTATTGGCGTATGCCGTAAAAGAACTGTTTCCTGATTGTCAGGTGACCATAGGCCCTGTGATTGACAATGGCTTTTATTATGACTTTAGCTACAAGCGTCCATTTACGCCAGAAGACCTAGTCGCTATTGAAAACAAAATGGCTGAGCTGGCGAAAAAAGACGAGCCAGTGACGCGTAGAGTATTGCCGCGTGATGAAGCGGTGGCGTATTTCAAAAGCATTAACGAGCACTATAAAGCCGAAATCATAGCCTCAATTCCTGCCAACGAAGACGTGTCATTATATGCAGAAGGCAATTTCACAGATTTATGCCGTGGCCCGCATGTGCCGAATACTGGCAAGCTTAAAGCATTTAAGTTAATGAAGTTAGCCGGCGCTTATTGGCGCGGTGACAGCAATAACGAAATGTTGCAACGTGTCTACGGCACCGCTTGGCGCAATAAAGAAGAGTTAGACGCCTATTTATTCCAACTGGAAGAAGCCGAAAAACGCGACCACCGTAAGCTTGGTAAGCAGCTAGATTTCTTTCATATGCAAGACGACGCACCGGGCATGGTATTTTGGCATCCGCGTGGCTGGAGCATTTGGCAAGAAGTGGAACAGTATATGCGTCAAATGTTCCGTGATTTTGGTTATCAAGAAGTGCGCACGCCAACGGTGATGGACAAAACCTTGTGGGAGAAGTCTGGCCATTGGCAAAACTACCGCGATAATATGTTTGTCACGGCCTCAGAGAGTCGTGATTACGCGGTGAAACCGATGAACTGCCCCGGCCATATTCAAATTTTCAACAGCACCTTGCACAGTTATCGGGATTTACCGTTACGTTTGGCCGAGTTTGGTTCTTGTCATCGCAATGAGCCTTCTGGTTCCTTGCACGGTTTGATGCGCGTGCGTGGCTTTACCCAGGATGATGCGCATATTTTTTGCACCGAAGAACAAATAGAATCAGAAGTCGCTGATTTTATTCAAATGTTGTACAAGGCCTATGGCGACTTTGGCTTTAATAATGTCTTAGTCAAATTATCTACCCGCCCAGAAAAGCGCGTCGGTACAGATGATACCTGGGATAAAGCCGAAACCTCATTGGCGAATGCTTTGACTAAAAACAACTTGGCATTTGATTTGCAGCCGGGTGAGGGCGCGTTTTATGGCCCTAAAATTGAATTTACATTAAAAGATTCACTTGGCCGATTGTGGCAATGCGGCACGATACAATTGGATTTTAATCTGCCTGAGCGCTTGGGTGCCGAGTATGTGGCTGAGGACAATAGCCGTAAGCGTCCGGTCATGTTACACCGTGCCATTGTTGGTTCTATGGAGCGTTTTATTGGTATTTTAATTGAACATTATGCTGGTGCCATGCCGACATGGCTAGCGCCGGTGCAGGTGATGGTGTTAAATATTTCTGATAATCAAGCCGATTACATTCTCCAAGTGGTTGAAAATTTAAAGAAAAATGGCATTAGATGCGATTTTGACTTGAGGAATGAGAAGATTACCTATAAAATACGCGAACATAGTTTGCAAAAATTACCTTACTTGCTAGTAGCCGGTGAGCGTGAAATGCAAAATGGTCATGTAGCCGTGCGAACCAGAAAAGGCGAAGACTTAGGTTCTATGCCGCTAGACGCGTTTATTGAACGCATTCAAGCAGACATAAACACTAAGGTTTAGCTTGAACAGGTGCGCGGCTTTTATTATTTGTTTAGGGGATAGTTATAGCTCAAGATAAAGATACACGCATCAATGGCGATATTACTGCGCCGCAAGTGCGTTTGGTTGGTGTAAATGGTGAACCACTGGGTATAGTGAGTTTAAGAGAGGCATTTGCTAAAGCGGAAGAGGTAGATATTGATTTGGTGGAAATTGCACCGAATGCTTCGCCGCCAGTCTGTAGATTGATGGATTATGGCAAGTTCAAATACGCAGAAAGTAAGCGCCAACACGAGCAAAAGCTTAAACAAAAACAAGTACAGATTAAAGAAATCAAGTTTCGCCCTGGTACGGATGATGGTGATTACAACATTAAAGTACGCAATATTATTCGCTTTTTGGGCGAGGGTGACAAAGCAAAAATTACCTTACGGTTTAGAGGTCGCGAGATTACCCACCAAGAGTTTGGGTTGGCGCTACTAAAACGGGTAGAAGCAGATTTACAAGAACATGCAATCGTCGAGCAGTTTCCTAAAATGGAAGGCCGACAAATGGTGATGGTGCTAGCACCTGCTAAAAAACTGCCAGTCAAGGCAGTGAAAGAAAAAAGCACTGATAAAGTGGACACTGGTGTGGAAGCGAAAACAGACGCTAGTTAATCGATTTCAAAGATTTAAGTTATAAGATACAAGTTTTATTCGGACGATACGGCTTAAACGGCATGCCTACGCGTTCTTAACTACTCTCAAGGAGAAAAAAATGCCAAAAATGAAGACAAAGAGCAGCGCCAAAAAGCGCTTTAAGTTCTTAGGGAATGGCAAGGTGAAGCGTACGCATTCACACTTACGTCATATCTTGACTAAAAAAACGACTAAGCAAAAACGTAAATTACGTGGCACGTCTATCATCTCACCTACTGACGTCAAACGCGTTCGCGCAATGATGCCAACACAATAAGGAGACCGATATGCCTAGAGTAAAACGTGGTGTCATCGCTCGCGCAAGACACAAAAAAGTATTAAAAGCCGCTAAGGGTTATCGCGGTCGTCGTAAAAACGTATACCGCGTTGCTAAGCAAGCGGTAATGAAAGCTGGTCAATATGCATATCGTGATCGCCGTCAGAAAAAACGTCAATTCCGTACTTTATGGATTGCGCGTATCAACGCCGGTGCACGTGAGTTAGGCTTAACTTACAGCCGCTTTATGAATGGCTTGAAAAAAGCTTCTATTGAAGTGGACCGTAAAGTATTGTCTGACATGGCTGTGTTTGATAAAGCCGCTTTTGCTAAATATGTAGAAATCGCAAAAACTGGTTTAGCTGCCTAATTGTTGCTTTTTACAGATTGCTAATAAAAAAGAGGCTGCGGCCTCTTTTTTTTATTTAACTGACAAGTTTTAAACTAAGCTTAGTTTTTAGCGGCTGGATTTTTAGCTGCAGGTGCCGCGTCAGGGATTTGTTGTTTATTGATGCCGCATTATTTGTCTTCTGCCAATATCAATAAATGGTTATAGCGGCGGCGATAAGCATCCACTTCAATTTGTTCGGCTTTGCTGAAATCCATAAAGAATAATGGCACTAAAAATAGGGCGCCTGTGACACC